>NZGD01000206.1 GCA_002690925.1 Rhodopirellula sp. | reverse complement strand
CCCTTCGGCTTCCTTTGGGGAAAACGGTGCAATCGCCATCAGCGCCCGCCGCCGGACGTACTCGTCAGCGTCCGTGAGAAATGGCCGCAGCAAATCTGCAGCGTCTGGCAATTGAGCTTCAGCAACGGAGATTGCGATTTGCCATTTTGCATCTGCATCTCCCGAAACAACGGCACGTTTCGCGAGGGTTGTGATGAGTTCGGGGGATGACAGAAGTTTTTCACGGACATGTTTGCACTCGTTGTCTCTGGCGAGTGCGAACAGAAGATCGTCTGCTTCGGCGTTAGGAATTGCACCATCCTGGTAGGCGATGATGGTATCGGATGCGGAGGCCCACAAATCATGCCAGTGTTCGTAGTCACACTCCCATTCGCCACTGCGTCGGTCCGCAGTCGCAGCCCAATGCTTGAATTTCGTAACCTGTTGGTGGAGTTCCGGTATTTGAGGCATAACAATTAATTATCAGTGGGTCAGCCATGGATTATATAGGAAAGAACGTGACTCAGTCACGGAATAACACGTTCCCCCCGACAAAGGCATTTGCCATCATTGGTTGCGTGCTGAATGAACCGCTCAAACCATCCGCCAGTAATCGCTGTCCAGCCTTTGCACACTGCCGCCCCAACAGCAACGGCTGCGCTCGTTTACACCGTCAGCAACGTGACGAAATGAACATCACGCCGCTGGAACCTAAGTCCTGTCCGCCTCATGGGCGACGCCCGAATTCCCAACGCCAGTACGACGATCCAAGACTTAAAACCATTCTCCCACCTTCAAGCAAAACCCAACAACCATTCAATAAAACACTGCAAAACCCACCAGACCATTCCCATCCGCTTCTGCAAACAACGTGACTCAGCCACGGAATAACAGAAACCACTATTTAGAGGGGTGATTTGCTGACTTGCCCGCACCCCTCCCGTTGGTAAACTCCTCCTGCATCACTTTCAAATTTCATGGGGGCAACCATGTCGATGGCAGAGTTCTTGCAACAACTCGATGATCAGCGATTTTCAAAAGACGAACAGAAGTGGTTCCCAAAGTGGCTTGCCGGATATGCCCAGCACCACCAACTCAACCAGAACCACCTCCCAATCAGAAAGCAACTCGTCCTCTCCTTTCTACGCTCGCTGAGAGATGCGAACATCCCACCTTGGCGCAGACTACAGGCGGCACAGGCATTGAGTTCCTATCAGCGACATGTGCTGGCAAAACAAGACGTAAATTTCCAGCCCTTCATTAACAAACTCACCCAGCTAAGCCGTCTTGATGACCACCGGGAATTTGAACCCGATGACCACCTGCCTAGCACTCCCCCAGGCAATCACCGTAACAACCCACCTCCGCACACCATCGTCGTACCAGGTGAAGGCCACCCTGGACTCATCAATCAAAAACAACCTCAAGTCATTCAACAAATGACGCGCACACTGCGGATGCTGCACCACCCGAAATCAACCGAAGTCGCCTACCTGGGTTGGATCCGCCGTTTCATAAGACACCTCGATGACGAGAATCTGCAACGCTATGGAGAACCAGAAATCGGAGAGTTTCTCACCGATCTGGCTGTCACACAACACGTCACAGCAGGAACCCAGAACCAAGCCCTCGCAGCCTGTCTGTTCCTCTACCAAAAAGTTTTAGGACGAGACCTCAGATTCATTCACACCATTCGTGCCAAAAACAGTCAATACCGACCCGTTGTCCTCACCAAACGTGAGGTCAACGAGATCCTGTCGCCTCTCACTGGCCGCAACCGGATGATGTTCCTGCTGATGTACGGCAGTGGCCTGCGTCACCGTGAATGCCGCTCACTTCGATGCAAAGATATCTGTTTCGAATCAGGGCAAATCGTGGTCCGAAATGGAAAGGGCATGAAAGACCGCATCACGGTTCTTGCTGAATGCATCACCGGTGAACTCAAGCACCAACTGCAAGCCGTGCGTTGTTTGCATCAGGATGACCTCCATCACGGTTTTGGCAGGGTCTATCTGCCGTTCGCACTGGCAAGGAAGTATCCCAATGCGGACCGCGACATTGGCTGGCAATACATCTTCCCGTCGCGCCAACTCTCAAAGGACTCTCGTAGCGGTGTCATCAGACGCCACCATGTCCATGAAGCGACATTTGCAAGGGCATTTAAAAGAGCAGTTTCAAACACCGAGATCACCAAACCCGCGGTACCACACACCCTCCGTCACTCATTCGCAACCCACCTTCTCGAAGACGGGGCCGATATCCGGACCGTCCAGGAACTACTGGGACACAAGGACGTGCAAACCACCATGATTTACACCCACGTCATGAATCGCCCGGGAATCGCCGTCATCAGTCCCTCTGATCGTTTGACCAACCCCAACAAGGATCCGGGTAAGTAACACTAACCAACATGGCCCCAAAACATACTCCAAGGTCCAAGTGACCGTTACCGCGAGTGATTTGGGGCCGCACTTTGAAGACTATTCACCGAACAGCATGTTTGAGAAGTTCAAAGAACAAAGTAAATTGACCAGTCCCTCGGACTCACCTACGGCCATGATCCCCCTGACGAAAAAGACCCTTAAATTGCGATTACCGTCTCCAATGAACTGACCAAACGGGACGCAACCGGACTGTACATGGAAACATGGTCATTCCAGCAGTTTGGACTCAATGTTGCCGAGCAGGCTATCAATGCACAGGACGTGGATTCATTCTTCTCCCCGACGATCCTTCCAGATTCACCAACATTCTTTACGCGGGTTAGCCGATCGGGCATCTCTTTATCGTTCCGAAGGGCAAGACCGTCTTTTCTATTCTTATCACTGGGTTTCTAATCGAAGCCCGGGCAGTTTCGCGGAAATTGTTCAACGACCGCGCCCAAGCTCTCTAAAAAACATGATTCCCTGCGCAGCACTTGATAACTTACCCCTTACTAGGTTTCTAACCTACCGACCTCGAATACACTGAATATCCAGCGTTGGACCAGACGGAACCTGGACCCGCAAGCAACCAGCGCCCACCTTTTAAAAAAAACAAAATGAAAAACAGCATTAGCTTTCTTGTCTGCGCGTTCTCCCTCACGAATTTCCTTACCAGTTACGCTGACGAGCGACCGAATCAGCCCGCTGGTATACGGTATCTGGTGTTGGACAACCGGATTATCGAACGCACGCAAAATGCAATATTGACCCCGGGAACCATCACAAAGCATCCTTCCAATCCTCTATTCGTTGAGGACAAACCTTGGGAAAAACGTTTCGACAATCTTTACGGGAATGTCATTTTCGACAGCGAACAACAAATCTACCGTTGCTGGTACAGCCCCTTCATTGTTGATCACTCGTCTCGAGGCATGTCCCGGACGCAGCGCGACGGCCGCCCCTACCGTCCCCCACCGAAACGAGAGATGGCTATCTGCTATGCAATCTCCAAAGATGGCATCACATGGAAAAAGCCTTCACTCGGACTAGTCGACTACGAAGGTAATAAAAACAACAACATCATTTTGCGTGGTCCTCATGGTGCAGGCATCTCAAAAGACTCGCAAGAAGCAGACCCATCACGCCGATACAAAATGATCATGCAAGGTTTGTCCACAAGCTATTCCCCCGACGGAATCAACTGGAGCGAGCCTGCAAAAATCAACGGCATCGGCAAGATAGCCGGAGACACCCACAATAACGTATTCTGGAATCCAAACGCAGGTAAGTATGTAGCAATCACTCGCACATGGGGAACTCGCGGTAGACAAGTGACTCGCCTGGAAAGTGACGACTTCACTGATTGGCAGAATACGGGTGTCGTTCTAGAAGCAACTGAAAAAAGCCACCAACCGTACGCCATGCCGGTATTCTATCACGCCGGTGTATTTCTTGGTTTGGTCGCTGTACACGCGCAGCCACCCATCGACCGCGTATGGACAGAGTTGGCATGGAGCCCCGATTCCAAACAGTGGAATCGCATTTCACCAGGCACACCGCTCATCCCGTGTTCCGAGGAAGTGCTGGACTATGACTATGGCTGCGTTTACGCCTGCGCGACCCCCGTCTTCCTTCCAAATCAAATTCGTTTGTATTACGGGGGAAGTGATTATAACCACTACGGTTGGCGAAGTGGGAACCTATCTCTTGCCACACTTCGACCCGATGGATTTGCTGGATTCGAACAGAAGTCGCCTGAAACACCTGCAACAATAGTCACTAAAAGCATCCCCCTGTCGTCAACAACCCTACGACTCAACGCAGACGTCAAAACGAACGGAACCTTAAAGGTTACTGCCACCGACTTGAACGATCATCCGATCTCACGCCCCATTACGATTCGAAAGAATGTCACTGACGAGTCGCTCGAACTTCCCATGACTGAGGGCAAGCACGCTGAAATCAAGAACATCAAACTGCGGTTCGACCTCCAGAACGCAAAACTGTATTCATTTGGATTTGCTCGTTAGCAGATTCTGCGAAGAGACAATCAGTGTGACAACATTTGCTTCGTCAACCACTGGTAATGCCAACCCGTCAACACGCGTCAATAGCCTCTCAATACTAAACGCCGCGCGCCGCCAAGAAACACGTTCACCCCACTCATGCCGGCTTTCTGTCAAGCGGCCGCCACGCTCATCCACCCGCAAAACCTGTCGGTCGAATCAGCCCACACGGCAGGTGGGCTCAACGCCCGGCGCTGCCTACCCGACCACTTACGTGGATACAAAAAAATAGAGCGACTATCAGCAGCCCCTCTTCGTCTCCTTCAATCTCAAGCTAATAATCTGGCAGCTCCATCGTATGCTAGTGAGCCAACCATTACCTTTAGAAGAGAAGGAACCCGATGAGCAAAATCCACCAAAGATCTTGCTGTCTTATTATCGTCGCAATATCACTTTGTCTTCTTTGCGGCTGCGAGCCTCTGACGGCGCACTCACACCCATGCTACGTCGACCCGCTGCCGTTTGAAGGAATCCCGCAAAACCCTGGCACATGTGATCCAGACGCTGAACCCACTTGCTGCGAAGAAGGCCCAACCGCAAGTTAGCAGAGTGAGGCAAATCGGATTGAGCATACCCACGGTTTGCACTCAATCACCACTCATCACCCGCGGTTTCTCCGCGATTTAAGGAACTCTTTTTACAAACAGAGTGCTCCACCGACGGCGAGCCTTATTTCATCGTTCACTACTGGATGCATAAAACCGATTAGCCACCCAATCGAGTTGCCCTTCATATTTGCCACCAGGCCCGCGTGTTGGCGGTGCGTCTGCCACAGCAACAGGCCGCTTCACGTACGCTCGTGCACGGTTATTCACAAGCGTGAGGCTGTCCGCAGGCAGCAACAAGACCACGCCGATCGCACACTGACCTGTCAGACGGCAGGGAATCAAGGGTATACTGACTAGACTCAGCAGGCAACGCTGCACCCCACCGCAACCCTTCCATCTACTCCCCGCATCGAGCCTCAGCCCTTGGTTTCACTACGCCTCCGAATTACGCGGCTCGCCCATGTGGCTCTCTTCTCCATCGGGCCCATGGCACTACTGACGTATGCAACGGCGTCTGACGACCTGCAATTCTTTGAATCGAAAATCCGGCCAGTGCTGGTAGAACATTGTTATGCCTGCCACTCACAAGAGGCAAAAGCGAATAACAAATTAAAGGGTGGTTTGTTACTCGACACTCGCGAGGGATTGTTGGTAGGCGGCGACAGCGGACCCGCGGTAACGCCAAAACGTCCAGCACAAAGTCTGCTCGTTTCAGCCCTACGGCATGAGGATTATGAGATGCCTCCCTCTGGAAAGTTGCCAGTACGAATCATCGACGACTTCACGGAATGGATAAAGCGGGGAGCATTCGATCCGAGAAACAGCGACACCACCGCTGCTCGCCCCACCATCGATTATGAAGCGAGCGGCCAGTTCTGGTCCTTCAAAAAGCCCAAACAAGTCCCCGCCCCCCCCAACACCGATAAAACGTGGGCCCAAACAGAGATCGACCGGTTCATCAAAGCCCGTATGGAACAACAGGGTCTTGATCCAGTCGAACCGGCTTCACCCCGTAACCTGCTGCGACGCGCCACCTTTGATCTAACGGGTCTGCCGCCGACCCCCAAAGAGATGCGTTTGTTCATTGATGCGAGTAAAAAAACCACACTAAAAAAAGCGTATGCCGCTACCATCAATCGTCTATTGAGCTCAACCCATTACGGTGAGCGATGGGGGCGGCATTGGCTCGACATTGCCCGCTATGCGGAAGATCAAGCGCACACCTTTGGGGTGCGGCGCCGCGAACACGCGCATGAGTACCGAGATTGGGTGATCTCAGCCCTTAACAACGACATGCCCTATGACCAGTTCATCAAAATGCAATTGGCGGGGGATCTTATGCCAGATGCCGAATCATCACCACGAGCGCGCCTTGCTGGTTTGGGGATCCTTGGCCTTGGTGCCATCTACTACAAGAATTCCGACAAAGCACAGGCACAGGCTGACGAACTGGATGACCGCATCGACACCATCACACGTGGCCTGCTTGGACTCACCGTAAGTTGCGCGCGATGCCATGACCACAAATTCGATCCCATCCCCACTCAGGATTACTATTCCCTCGCGGGAATTTTCCACAATACTCGTATGGTCGATAAACCCTTGGCGTCTCAAAACGTCGTCGATGCTTACCGTGCTGCTGAGCAGCAAGTCAGGAAAAACGAGAACGCGGCAAAAGAGTTCCGAGCACAGCGCAAGAGTGAAATTGCTGAAACACAACTTGCAAATGTTCACAAATACATGACAGCAGTCTGGAGTTATCGCCAGCGGACATCGACTGACAGTAACACCAAGATCCATACGATTGCGGACGAAAGGGATCTCAACCGGAACTGGCTGGAAAGATGGGAGAAATTCCTGCATCCCGAAAATAAGTACCTCAAGTCGATCACTGCACTACAACCCTGGCTTAACTTGCCAGAACCAACTGACAACGATCCAAGATTGCCAGCGTCCGTCTTAGTTGCCGCACAGACATTCGAGGATCACCTGAGGGATTGCCTCGATGAACGGGATGGAAAGCTTCCCAGAAATAAAACCAAAGCAGTGTATGTCAGTCAACGCGTCGACAAGTTGCACCCGCTGATCGACATCAAATTCGAACTGCAGGGTGCCGATCGCTTATTCCTTGTGATTACCGATGCCGGAGACGGCATCAATTCTGACTGGGGCGATTGGATTAACCCTCGCCTTGTTGGTCGTGCTAACGAAAAGTCCCTGTTGGATCTGGACTGGAAAGACGCGAAAACCGACCACAGCAAAGTACGAAAGAATCTGAATTCCGCCGGGCAGCCACTCAAAGTTGCTGGCAAAATCTATCCCAAAGGAATCGGGACACACGCGTTCTCTGTCATCGAATACGAGATACCTTCAGGTTATGAACACTTCATTTCCCAAGGCGGCCTTGACGGTAGTGGCGAGGGCACAATTCAGTTTCGTCTCTACACAGCTCCTCCGAGCGATTTATCGCCGAACAAGGATTCGCCGGAACGCCGAGCTAGAAAAGAACTTGTTAAACGTGTGTTCTCAGCATCAGGAATTTTCCAAATCAATGACCAAGATCTACCTAGCCGGTTGACGGCCAGCCAGAAACAAAAGCTCAAGGCATTAGAGGCCCAGGTGAACGAAGCAAAGAACGCACTGCCTCCCTCATTGCCTATGGCACACGTGATTCAAGATTCTGGTACCAAGGATCTTAAGGTCTATATCCGCGGCGATCCTGGACGGCTCGGCGAGGTCGCACCGCGGCGTTTTCTACGAATCCTGACCGGCAGTGACAGGACTCCTTATACGAAGGGTAGCGGACGTCTTGCGTTAGCAAAGGATATCGCCTCTCCTGACAATCCGTTGACGGCTCGCGTGATTGTTAACCGCGTCTGGCAGCATCATTTTGGCCGTGGGATCGTCGACACCCCCAGTAACTTTGGCAGCCAAGGCTCCCTACCTTCGCACCCCAAGTTACTCGACACGCTGTCGGTACGTTTTATGAAGGCTGGCTGGTCTCTTAAGTGGCTTCATCGCGAGATCATGTTGTCCGCAACCTACCAACTCTCAAGCAACCACAGTGCGACCGCGGAATCCATCGACCCGGAAAATCGGATGCTCTGGCGCATGAACCGTCGGCGATTGGAAGTGGAATCCTGGCGTGACGCCTTACTATCCGTTTCCGGAAACCTCGACAAAACCGCCGGGGGACCAACGGTAAGTCTTGATGACACCCACAACAATCGCCGCACCGTCTACGCCGCAATCAGCCGACACAGCCTTCACGGATTACTTCGTCTGTTTGACTTTCCCGATGCAAATGTTACCAGCGCTGTCCGGACCGAAACCATCGTCCCCCAACAACAATTATTCGTTTTGAATAGTGACTTCTTTGTCAAACAGGCCAAAACACTTGCTGCACGCATTCAAGATCAACCTGGTGAAACTTTTGACCGCAAAATACACAGCATTTATCAATTACTTTATGGAAGAGATGCTGATCAGCAAGAGTTACTGATTGCCAACAAGTTTGTTGGACAACCCAATCCGACGGACGCGAAACTCACCCGTTGGGAACAATACACACAAGCCTTGCTCGGTTCCAACGAATTCCTATACGTCGATTAACATGCCCCACATCAGCCATTTGAGTCGCCGCAGCCTACTCTCCAAGATTGGTACAGGGATGGGCACGTTAGGTCTCGCCGGCCTACTCCATGACCAACACCTGCTAGGCGGAAATGCACCAGCACAACCCGCGGCTGGACGAAACCCGCCTTCCGGAAATGCATTGGCGATCAAGACTCCGCACTTTGCGCCCAAAGCAAAACGCATCATTCACCTATTCATGAACGGTGGCCCGTCCCAAGTTGATACCTTCGATCCCAAGCCGATGCTGGAAAAGTATCATGGCCAACGCCCCCCCGGTGCAGACCTAAAAACCGAACGTGGGACCGGTGGATTACTGAAGTCGCCGTTCAAATTCACGAAGTGCGGGGATTCGGGTCTGCCCGTTAGCGAGATCTACCCCGAAGTTGGAAAGTGCATCGACGATATCTGCGTCGTCAGGTCGATGCACACTGACGTTCCAAATCATGAACCATCGTTGCTCATGATGAATTCTGGCATCACCCAACCCACTCGCCCAAGCATGGGGTCCTGGCTGTGTTACGGCCTCGGAAGCGAGAACCAGAATCTGCCTGGGTTCGTGGTTTTGTGTCCGGGGAAACCTGTCGTAGGTCCACAACTTTGGAGCAACAGCTTTCTGCCAGGGGTCTTCCAAGGATGCCATATCAACAATAGCAACATGGCCCCCACGCGAGTCATACCGCACATCAACAACCGTCACTTAGATCGCGGAACGCAGAGACAACAATTGGACTTGATGACCCAACTGAACCGGAAACACCTCGCTGAACGAACCCGCGACAACGAACTGGAGGCGCGTATTGCTTCATTCGAGATGGCATTTCGAATGCAAAGTGAAGCTCAGGAAGCGTTTGATCTAAATCGAGAATCGCAAGCCACACGCGAATCTTACGGAAATGGACAGTTCGGTAATGCCTGCTTGGTAGCTCGTCGCCTTGTCGAACGCGGCGTGCGGATGGTGCAGGTGTTCTATGGTGGAGGCCAACCTTGGGACGACCATGGCAACATTGAAAGCGGACACCGCTCCAAGGGACTCGCGAGTGACAAATCGATCGCTGCGTTGCTTCGAGATCTTAAATCACGGGGGCTGCTTTCAGACACGCTTATTCTGTGGGGCGGCGAATTTGGGCGGACTCCAGTTTCCGAGGGCGGGAGTGGACGGGACCACAACAATCATGGGTTTTCCGTTTGGCTTGCAGGCGGAGGAGTCAAAGGTGGGATGTCCTACGGTGCCACAGACGAATTCGGCTTCTCAGCACAAGAGAACAAGGTCCACGTGCATGACCTGCATGCCACTATCCTGCATCTCATGGGGCTGGATCACGAGAATCTAACCTACCGATATAGCGGCCGTGATTTTCGACTCACAGACGTGCACGGGCGAGTTGTCAACGAAATCATTGCCTGACACTCATGCGATGGTTCTCGGCGTTTACAAACAAACGTCAGCGTGGTGGCATCAAACAGCAGACTCGCGAGGCTGTGGTGTTCACGTGCAAACGCGAGCGATTGATGAACTGCAGAGGGTAGGTTTTTGGACAATCCTCAAGGCATGACAAAGTTTAGTGAAAAGCACGGAACTGTTCGCTTGACCCAGATTCACAACTCAACCATCACGACTACAATTCAGCAACAACGCTGCAAAGCATCCGTATGCGTGGTCACGAATTAGACCCAACGTAATCGCTGCATATAGAACAGCGTTGCCTGAGTTCAACTACGCTCGTTGTTGCGATGCACCCGCGAATAGGATCGCAGGGACCGTAATTACGCCAGCCACTACTCGATAAAACTAAACTCCTAGACGAATAAACCTATGAAGAAGCACGAATGGCGTGAGAGAACCGAAGATGGTGAAGTCCGTTTAGTCACAGCAACACGCCATGCAGGAAAATGGCAACTGCAATCACGGCTCAAATCAGAAATGGAATGGACAAAATTCCCGACAATCACGATTGAGGATCTCGAGTCACTTCGTGAGATCATCTGGAACAAGTACCAACGAAGCCGCGTTCCTCATGGGCATGTTCTCGAAATCGACAAACTGATTGAACAAGCTAAGAACTAAGCATTCACGCTGCACCGAAATATCGCGTCTACGGTATGGCTATGCGGCTTGACTGAGCAACAACTTCAAAGGCTCTTACGACTACAACGCAGTTTCAGCCATGGAAACCGGCGCACTCTTATGGATCCCTCTGCCAGACTGTCCAGCTGCAATTTACCGTCGGGTTTTCTCACCATCTGTAGTTCCGTTCATTGACGGGCTGGCGTCCTCTTAACAGCCACCAGGTTTACTCGTGCCTCAACGCCTCAATTGGATTCATCTGCGCTGCTTTTCTGGCTGGATAAATCCCAAAGCACAGTCCTGCCCCCACTGAGATCAACAAGGAGAACAAGACCGACCACAAGGCAATTCGCGGCTCTAGCGAAGAAACCACAGGTGGCAACAATTCTGGATCGATAGCCTGTATCAGGCTCCGCAAACCGCGAAACACGGGACCACATAGCAATCCAAACATTACACCAAGAATTCCTCCGCTGCCTGTCAACAACAACGTCTCTGCCAGAAACTGTTTGGTAATGTCACCCTGTTTTGCACCGATCGCCCGGCGGATTCCAATCTCACGCGTCCTCTCGGTAACCGTGGCCAACATGATATTCATGATGCCGATTCCACCCACCAGAAGGGAGATGCCTGCAATAACAATCAGAAGGATATTAAACATCGCTCTGGTCCGCTCCGCTTGCCGCAACAGTTCCTTGGGAACGACAACAGCGTAGTCATCCTTCTCGTGGAACCTGTCCAGCATGGACTGAATCACAGCCGAGGTTTCATCAATCTTTTCCGTAGATTCAAGCGTGACCGTGATCTGGCTCAACTCTACCTGCTCACCAGAAAACTGTCCGCCCGCCACCCGTCGCATGACAAGGTCACCCACCCGTGACCGCATGGTGGAAAGGGGAATGTAAGCATCAAGATTATAGTCTCGCGAATCGAGACTGCCGCCGATTGCCGCTGAAGCCATGCGTTCAAAAGTCTGTCCAACCACCGTATAAAACTCATTTCCCACCCAAATCGTGCGTCCAATGGGATTTTCATATGGAAACAATTTCATGGCAGTCTGATGCGCGAGCACGATTACCTTCTTTCCCTCATCGCGTTGAGCTAACCAGCGACCACGGGCGATCTGCAATTGGTTTAACTCTAGATGTTCTTGAACACAACCAACCAACTTGGTGTCCGTGGTCAAGTTGTCTCTACGCAGTTCAAACTTCAATTCTCTCATAGGGATGGCCGCTCTAATGCCCGGGATTATCTGAACGATTCGTTCAAAATCCTTCCGCGTCAGACCATAATTCTTGATCCTGGAATTTGCATTCTCGCTTTTGACGTTCGGTTCAATCGTCCTAACGATAATGTTATTGGCACCAAGTTCCAGAATCTGTTGTTGTGCCTGGTAACTCACCCCTTCGCCCATGGCAACGAGCCAAATCACGGTCGTCGTACCGATGAATATCCCCAACGCAGCTAAACCTGCTCGCATTCGCTGCAGCAACAGGCTTTTCAAGCCTAATTCCAAGGTATGAAAGACTCGTGAACGAAGCACAGCAATCAGCCCCTGCTAAAAAGGGAAATTGTTTCTGAAAAAGCAAGAGCCAAGTGGCTTTCGGACAAATACTGCGTGATCATTTATCACCGGGACTTTCGGTAGCAGCACCCGCAGGCTGAATCGCCTCTGCACGTTGTTCATCGCCAACGTTCTCTCCCGCCATCGCTCCAATGCCTGCCGTTTCCCGAGCCGCTGGCTTCAGGCTCACGTCGCGAGCCTCCTGAAGCACGCCACGTGGATTCAGAATCACACGTTCGCCCACACTAAGTCCGGATTCGACGATAATCATTACCGTATCACTGTCGCCTAAGGCAATTGAACGCTGCTCTACTTCGCCTGATGGCATCTTGACCCAACAAAGTGCACCATCGACCGCCTCAATGACTGCAGTCACGGGAACAGTCATCACGTCTTCGTACTCAGCAAGAAACACCTCAACCTCCGCACTCATGCCCGGCCGCAATCCCTTCATAACAGGTAGTTCGACGATTGTGTCGTATTTCACCAGATTGCCCGTCCACCAACTCGCGGGCTCTGCAATCGCCGCCACCTCGGAAACTTGTCCTTCCAATTCTTCCTCAGGTAACGTGATCACAGCTCTCAGCCCCAATGAAACCCGTTCAATCATGGACTCATGAATCCCTACCTTCACTTGCATGTGCTGCAAATCCGGCATTAACAATAGCGTCTGGTCACGGTGAACCGTTGCTCCTTCTTCAATGTCAGGTGTCTTTTCCCAACTCCGCGCTGACGGATAGATCACCATCCCGCTCTTCGGAGCCCTGATCGTACACAGCTCTTTCTCGGCAAGCGCCAAATCACGTCGAGTGCCATCCATTTTGGCACGCTCGTTGAGTGAGTCTCTTGTAGCCTCGGCAGCTTTCAACTCACCACGAAGTTTCTCCATCTCTTGTGGCTTCTCGTATTCATTAAGAACAAGAATCGCATTTTTCGCTTCGTTGACCGCGAGCTCGGCTTGAGTGGCGGCGAACTGTTTCTCTGTCAACTCCACCTCGGGTGCGTACCCACGTTCAAACATCTGTTTAGCATGCTGCGCCATATTCCTCGCAACACGTAAGTTGGACTCCGCAATGGCCAGATCCTTTTCCATCGTCTTTAACTGCATGACGAAGCGACCTTCCTCGTACTCCTTCACCGCTAACGCCGCACGCTTTGCGTTGGCACGACTGCTTTCCGCCCCAGAGAGTGACCAAAGTGCATATTTTGAACGTTCATTGATCGTATCCTCTATCGCTAACGTGTCGAGTCTGACAAGGACGTTTCCCTCCTCAACGAGGGAGCCATTCTCGACAACCCAGATCACCGTATTATCACCGCGAACCTTGGACTTCACTTCAACATTCTCACGACTTTCAAGTGTTCCCTGTTCCGTTATGGAAACCGTCAAATGCTGCCGCCCGACAGTGTGCGTCAAGGCCTCCGTGCTGATGGCTTGCGGTTTGATTCCTGCCTCTGTGTAGGTCCTGATCCCTATCGCCAGAATCCCTAAAACAGCAACCAGGACTACCAATTTCAAGACGACCGAGCGTTTCTTCGCATTCTGTTTACTCAATTTTGCTCAACCTCCGCGTTTTCAAATCCGCCTTGTTTATCCTCGGCATCGACCCCTGCCATCACCGTCTGCGGAGAAAGTGCGACCTCGTCACCTGGCCCCAAGCCATTTTTGACAACCAAAAAAACGTCATCCCCATCTCCAAGAATGATGGCTTTGCGAACAAAATTATCGCCTCGCTTCACCCAGCAGAAACATCCGTCTTCCGTCTCAACCACAGACGCCACCGGGACGACTACCACGTCGTCATACGAGACAAGCAAGAGATCCACCTGTGCTGTCATGCCAGGTTTAAGATCATCCATCGACGGTATCTCAACGATGACATCATACTTGACAACATTCCCTGTCCACCAACCCGCCGGTTGAGCGACGGATGCAACTGAACTGACTTTGCCCTCGAGAACGTAATTCGCAAGTGTTACCTCCGCTTCCATACCCACATGCACGCGACCAACCATTGATTCATGGACACCGACCTTGACCTGCATTTTTGATAGATCCGGCATCAAAAGCAGGGTCTGATCACGTCGCACTGCTGCTCCCACGGTGACGTCTGGTGTGTCCTTCCAAGCCGCTGAAGATGGATAAATCACCAATCCCGCCTTAGGCGCCGTGATGACACAATATTCCAGTTCTTTAATTGCGCGATCTCGACGTCCCACATCCATCGCCAAACCGGCCTCATCGGCCTGCTTTTTTGATTTCGCTGCCGCCAACTGGCCGCGAATGGTCTCCAGACGCATGTTGCGCGTGTATTTTTCCAAAACTCGAAGATCGGTTTCAACCACTTCCAACTCAAGCTTAGCCCGAGTCACCGTGAACTCATTACTTTCAACCTCAAGTAAGGTCACAAACCCGCGATTAAACATCGAACGAGAATTTGCCAGGTGCGATTCGGCCGTTTCAAGATTCGTTCGTGCAACTTTCAACTGACGTTCGAGTTTCTGAAGCCGCGTCTTGTATTCACCCTCTAGATAGGCGTCTTCCTGCAACATACTTTGATTCAGTTTTGCAATCGACGTTTCCAGAGTAGCACGCGCCGTATGCGACTCGGTTGTGTGTTTGCTTATTGCATCCTCAACCCTCTTCGTATCCAAGCGAACCAAGACTTCGCCCTCAGTTACTTCCGTTCCAGCATCGATCACGTACGTAACTGTACTGAATCCCCTGACCCGACATTTTATCTCCGTGTTCTCGGTACTCTCGACGGTGCCCTGCTCAGTGATGGTGACCTCAAGCCCCCGCTTCTCTACCAAGTAACTCAAATTGTTCACGGAGCGATTAGCAAAAAGCTGAGACATCCAATCACTACGACCGTACAAAACAAAAAGAAGAGTCAACAAAATCAATCCACCCACGAATCCCCAAACTCGCCAGCGTGGTCCGGAACGCACCATCTTGCTCGCGTTCAAGTTCGTTTCATTTTGTTGTTCACCTAACATCACAACACACTTTCTGGAGACTCTATTCAAATGAGGCGAATGTCACCCAACTTTGGTGCATAAGGAAACATCAACACAACTTCAACGGAACATGCTTTACTCTCACCTCAAACCAACGGCGGCACCACCACCCGCATGAACCTCACACAAGCTATCACCACAAACTTCCAAAAGCACAGCCCAAAGGCAAACGCGTATCCAAACCACCAAACTCCAATTTATGCGAAAACCGAACCAGCGTCGTCGCATTTCACTCTCATTGTTACGTTCCGTTTCAAAACACCCTCCGCATGCCCGGATATTCCGCCCCGGTTACCTACCAAGACGATCACACAAACTCAACAATCTAACTGGCTCATTGAACCAACACAGACCCTTCTCAAAAACGCGGTCACCCAAGCCATAAGCTCAAGTCATTCATCAGTAGACACTCCCCTCAATCACAAACGCAGAGGCATCATTTTCCGCTATTCACGGAACCATTGGAATCCGATAACGCCGCGTTCTGCTCAACAGACCGTGGAATCGGAAGCTGAAACTTTTCTGGAAGTGACTCCACTAATTTAATGAACTCCTCAGAAACATCAGGAGGAATTAGATCCGCGGTCTCTCCCAACTCGCTTAAGGCCTCAGGATCGATAAGCCCCTGTAAAGCTTGCGGTGGCCGGACCCCATTGAGTTTGGCGTTTGGAAGAGGTTCTTCTAGCCACTTCCCATCGGTGTCTAATGTCATCACGCCCAACTCTCGGGCGAGACGCATTTTCGCAGCGTAGTAATTAAGCCAAGTTGCAAGGAAACGATTCTGTGTATCCCGCAGCGAGGCTTGGGCGGAAATCAGATTGATTGCAGCAGTTGGACCAAGTTGAGGTGGCCGCTGCCCTGGCTGTGCCGGACGCGCAGGAGCCTCAAGCCTTGCTTGCGTCAGATCAACACGACGAATTGCGATCGCAACCGATCTCCTTTGAATCTCTAGACTCTCCTCAAGCTGCTTGATTTCTCGCAGTATGACACGAAGATCGACCTGCAACGCATCATGTGATTGAATGAAACCACGGCGACTGCGTTGATAATTGATCAACGATTCACGATAGGCATTACGCTCAACAAGCCGCGTGAAAGGTGCATCAAATTCTAAACCAAGACGCATGCTTGCCGTTGACGCACGAAATGCAAGCGGATCATTCCGGTCGGTTAACACTGTTCCAGAGCTGGTCACATTGAGCGTCGACTGCAACGCATCTGCACTCACCGCAATTAGACGCCAACTATCGACTAATGCTGCTCGCCCATTCATAAAATCCAGTCGATTCTCCAACGCGATCTTCATCGCATCATGAGCATCGAGTTCGATCGGTTCAATCGAGACACTCTCCAATCGCGCTCTCGCCTGAATAAGAATCGCATTTTGCGATAAGCGTTTGAGGTCCGCCATTGCATCGGTTGCATTCTGCCTTAGCAACCTAGCTGTGCGATTGACGCCGGTATCCGCACCTCCGGACAAAGCCACAATCATCGCGGATACCTTCGCGAACTCTACCTTGAGCTTTGCCGCGTCGCGTTCGAGTGACTCTACCTCAAGGGCGAGTTCGTTTCTCGCTGCCTCATCCATGAACTCAAACCGCTTCGGCAACTCACCATGCATCTGCTCGATATCAGCAAACGCTGCCTCAATCAGCCTGCCGACCTCCTGTGACAGTTTTGCGATTTGCAGAACGACAACATCAAGTTCCTCAAGCCCCACGGCGTCATCAAGTTCGCCCATGAGGATCTGCTGGTTCGCGAGCTGAGCCTGAACTGCCACCGCGTCATCTGCAATGAGCTGAAACTGCTGTATCAAAGTGTCATCCAAACCCAGCGGTGTATCAGGCGGCAGACCCAACGTGTCTTTTTTGTAGTTATCAAACGAACGGAGATATGCGTTCTTGGATAATAACAACGAAACCCGTTCGGACTCAATGTTTTGCCTGAACTGCTCGACCTGAACCAAGTCAATCATGCCGGTTTCCAGGAACGCCTCGAGACGCCGCAGGCTTTGCAATTGAAGTTTAAGATTATCTTCAGCATTCCTGATTTGCTGCTGCTGCTGCAGAAGCCCAACAAACCCGTTAACGCCACCCACTCCTGAGAAGACTGACAATCTTGTATTGCGCGAGTTACGAACAGGGCCACTTACCCCAAGATCGCCGACCGCAACCAACGTGTAAAAGCCTTGTCGATACTGACTATAAGCCCGTAGGTTAGCAAGCAGGTTCCGCTCGGTAAAAGTCAACTGCTCGAGCGCAACATCACGACCGGCCCCACGTAGCAAAGGCTGAATAAAAGTGAAGTTAGCAATCGAGTTCGCCAAACCAACATCTTCACCAGTAAACTCCACAACGAAGGAGTTTGCGAAGCCTACGAGCAATTCACCCGCGGTAGCATACTTGCGCCGAAGTTCCACGGGCGAGTTTCCGGTTCCAATCGTGACCCGATTACCCTGGATGCCCTCAAACGGCTCGCTGATGATATAATTTCCGGAAATCCCATCATACTGAATCGCAGCGGGCACGACGTTGCCATTGTGCCTGTAAAAGACGCCAAGGCCACCAAAGAACTGCGTATCAAGCCGGAACCGCTCTCTCGTTACGTCCAGAGCTGATAAATAAAGCGTCTCCAGCTGCGTCTGATTCTGCGGCGAATGAAGATAAGCCAGCTCGACAGCAGAATCGAGGTTAAGAACGTAGTCCCCCGCATCGTTCAAGGGACCATACTGCCCAAGGCTCTCCTCCCATTTTGGATTGTCCAAACGGGAGCGTACGCCGTAGTCATCCCACTGATCCCAACCTTTCATCCCGTCAACACACTTCATGTATCGATGAGACGAGGGATCATCCACTGGACTTGGTGGACAATTCTGGTTGTAAGGTTCGAAGAAGCGACTCTCTGGATTCATGCCGATTCCATAGCTCGCCGTATGCCATCGAGGGTCATGGTTGCGTTCTGCTATCGCAGAATGAACCTCACGATCTGCAGAACGCTGATACTGCTGGCGACTTTTTGCGCAGCCCAACACCCATACCCCCACGAAAAACGCGATGCTGAAAGAAACAAGATGCCTCTCGGTTGCATACATTCGCTGCTACTGACTCCGTTCGCGCGATTCGACATCCTGCCACCTAACATCACTCTACTACCGGACCCATGACATTTACCGTCTGGATGCTCTTTTTTCTCAACGACGAGCGTTCGCGTTGTCCACAGACGCGTCATCATGTAACACAATCACGCCTGAACGATGGCCTCAGCCCCTTCACTGCGATCGAAACTGTGACGCCGCGATATTGTGTCAAAACACACGACAACCTCGGTCCTACTGTGTTGATCGTTCATGTGGACCGATTTGCTAAATTCTTCCTTTAGTGTTCTGACAAAACTTCAAGTCCGTGCCGCGTCAAAACCGTTGCGTTTAACCCTTGCGTACAATAGGCAGCCTGAGCAAATTGCGTTGCTGCCAGTGGACTTAGACGACAAACCGTGAATCCCCGCCACAAACAAAGCTAGCATTGCAGCCTCCCGTGGCTGCAACCCGAGAGCACCAAACACAAGCAGGGCGTCGAACGAATATTGCCCTCCTCGGACGGCCAGAGCCAGCCCTTCGCCGCCCCCAACTGCGACCAATCCGACCCAGTCCGCCCCGATCCGAGAAGCAAGCAAATTCAAACGCAAGGAGTCCGCCCTTTGAAAACCACATTCACAAGCTCATGCTGCGTCTTCCCTTTGAAAGAAACCGGGCCGGTGATGTGGACCAGGGCCTTATGCCCACTGATTTCATCGCCCACAACACGCACGTGACCCACAAAGCACCGGAGACCATTTGTTCAGAAATTTCCCGCAGTGCACATGAACCGTTGTTACAGTAGGGGCTAACAGAAGAGAGCGGAGGCAGCACAGACGTGTTCTCTTGTCTGCGTGTTCATGCAACGTAGCTTTTTTTGCTCTGTTAAATCCTGCACTTTGGCCATGCATTTCATCCCTATCGTTTTTTCCCGTGAATGTAAAATCACAAACTTTGCCGAGACATTGGCAGCCTAGTTTTTCCTTGTGGTTGCTTTTGCTGCCAGTCTGGTGGCTGCCAGGATCTTGTCACGCAGATGATCAGGTTCACCAGCGACTTGTGAGGACATTCTGTGTTGACTGCCACGGCCGTAACGCTCCCGCAGGCGAATTGGACCTTGCGAGCTTGCTCGACCAACCCATCGAGCAGCATAGTGACACCTGGGAACGCGTCGTCCGCAAAATTCGTACCGGACAGATGCCTCCTCAGGCCTCAGAGAGACCGACACTCAAACAGTACAAATCTGCCCTGAGTCACCTCACTACCACACTCGATGCTGCGGCTCTTCAAACGCCACAACCGGGAAACTTTCCCGTATTCAAGCGTCTCAATCGAACAGAGTATAAAAACGCGATCCGTGATCTTCTGGATCTTGAAATCGATCCGACTGAGTATCTTCCTGCTGACGAATCGAGTGACGGGTTCGACCACACTCGCATGCGTCATTTACCGCCCACGCTGATAGCTCGCTACCTGGCAGCAGCACGCAAGATTTCGCAGCAGGCAGTTGGCTTACTTGCTTCAACGCCTATTGGCAGAACCTACCGCATCAGACCCGATGTCACCCAAGAAAAGCATGTTCTTGGCCTGCCACTTGGAACCCGTGGTGGCGGTGCTTTTCTCCACCACTTTCAACAGTCCGGTACTTATGAGGTGCAAATACGACTCACTCGCGACCGTAACGATGAGGTGGAAGGACTAAAAGAGAAACATGAACTGGTGATCCTCGTTGACAAAAAGTGCGAAGCAACATTGGTGGTTGAACCACCGCCATCCGGAACGCTTGCAGACTTTGACGATGGACGCCTGACCACGCGTATCCATGTGACTTCAGGTCCACACCGAATCGGCGCAACCTTCCAGCGGAAATCGGGTTCGCTAGAAGAAACAATTCGCCAGCCGTTGAACGTTCATTTCAACTTGCACCGGCACCCACGGTTGAGTCCAGCGATATACGAACTTTCCATCACCGGACCTTTTCCACCACACAGCGAAATCCCGCAACACAAACCTGAGGTTCCGACCCCAAGTCAGCAGCGGATTTTTGTCTCAAGGCCAAGCGACAAATTATCCTCCGAAGCGGCTGCAACGCTTGTGCTTCGAACACTGGCGCGCCGTGCCTACCGTCGACCAGTAACCAAAGAGGACCTGAGTCGTTTACTCCGTTTCTTTGAAATCGAAAACGCTAAAAGCGGCTTCGAATCCGGAATCCAAGCTGGGCTGGCCGCCATTCTAACAAGCCCCCACTTCCTTTTTAAAATTGAGTCAAAACCTGAGACTTTCACCCCAAACATGGCGTACAACATCAACGACTTTGAGCTTGCGTCCCGTTTATCATTTTTTCTTTGGAGCTCACTACCAGATGACGAGCTTCTCGATTTGGCGGAGCAAGGCGTCCTGAGTCGACCTGAGGTGCTGACTAATCAAGTCCAACGCATGTTCGAAGACACTCGGACAAGCAATCTGGCAACAAACTTTGCCAGCCAATGGCTACAGCTTCGCAACCTTGACGCAATCACTCCTGACGCCCGCAGATTTCCTGACTTCGATGACAACCTACGCCAGGCAATGCGTCGCGAGACGGAGCTCCATTTTGAGCAGTTGATCAGTGAGGACCGTAGCGTTCTAGAACTGCTCCAACCCCAACATACATTTTTAAATGAAAGGCTTGCCAAACATTACGAAATCAAAGGAGTCTCAGGAAGCCGATACCGTCGTGTCCATTTGGCAAGCAATGACCGGCGAGGCGGGATACTGCGGCAAGCAAGTATTCTGACGATTACATCTTACGCTACTCGCACATCACCGGTCGTGCGTGGCAACTGGGTGCTGGAAAATATTTTAGGAGCCCCAGCGCCACCACCACCTGATGACGTTCCTGCGCTGGATGAGCAATCATCGGTGGGTGCATTAGCAAGTATCCGGGACCGGCTCCTGCAACACCGCCAAGACCCTGCTTGTGCGAGCTGCCATGACTTGATGGACCCCATTGGCTTTGCAATGGAAAACTACGACGCCGTGGGACGTTGGAGAGAACGCGATCACGACACGCCCATTCTCACCAACGGCCAGATGCCAAATGGAACGCAATTTGACGACATCGCCGGGCTAGAAGCGGCACTTTTGGAGCAGCCTGACCTATTTGTTACGGCATTCGCAGAAAAGCTGCTCACCTTTGCTTTGGGGCGGGGAATAGAATTGTGCGATGCACCAGCAGTACGCAAAATAGTGCGAGATGCCCACGAGAATGACTTTTGCCTTTCAGCAATCATCCAGGGAATCGTTCGCAGCGTCCCATTTCAACAGAGGATCTCCCCATGACCTTTAACGCAGGAACGTATATCACGGGCAAATGCCTTTCCCGGCGCACCGCTCTCAGAACTGCGAGTGCCGTCCTGGGTATCCCGCTACTGGACGCCATGTTACCTGCGGGCCCCGCGGCTGCCCACGCATTGGCCAGACAAACAGTCCAACGATTGCAGTACGTTTATATGCCCATGGGTTGTGATCATTCGCGCTGGACACCAACAGACTCGAATCTCAGCCAACTTCCGTACATTCTCGAGCCTCTCACCCCAGTACGAGACCAGATCAATGTCCTCACCAACTTGGAACTTGCGAAGGCATACCCCGGATCTCACGCGACCTCCAATTCTGCATTTCTAAGCTGTTCCACAGCCAAACATACGGAGTCAACCGACTACTTTCTGGGCACGACAGCGGATCAAATCGCGGCGCAACATATTGGCAAAGATACTAAATTGCCATCGATGGAATTATCCATGGATCTGACCCAGATGGCAGGTCAATGCGATAACGGCTACGCATGTGCATACCAAAACAACCTTTCTTGGTCCTCACCAACAACCCCGTTGCCGTCTGAAGCACACCCTAGAATTGTATTCGAGGCAATGTTTGGCCAAGGTGGCACAGCGAGTGAGCGCGCCCAATCACGTAAGCAACAGTCCAGTTTGCTGGACTCGATGGCTGACGAACTTGCAAAACTGAAGCAACAAGTGGGGGCTGTCGACAAACGTATTCTCGACCAATACCTGCAATCAATTCGCAGCGTCGAACGACGCTTGGCAAAGTCTGAGTCAGATCAAAACAATGGCGACGGTCGCGACCTGGAACGGCCCCTGGGCGTTCCAGCATCCTACGAAGAACACGCCAAATTGCTAATTGATCTGCAAGTGCTTGCCATGCAGGCTGATCTCACTCGCGTCATTACGTTCCAACTCGCCAGAGAAACTTCGAAACGTAGCTACCCGGAAGTTGGCGTACCTGAATCCCACCACCCTCTAAGTCACCACGGCAACAATCCCAAGAAGATTGAGCGACTCGCCAAAATCAATCGGTTCCACGTATCCCTATTCGCGTACCTGCTGACCCAGCTTGCTGCTACTGAGGAGCGCAGCACACCTCTACTCAACAGTACGGCATGTATGCTTGGCAGCGGGATGGGCAATCCGAATGTACATGATCACACCAACCTGCCAACGATTGTTGCGGGCGGAACCGCCGCGGGATTCACCGGCGGAAAGCACATCGAATATCCGGAACATACGCCGCTTGCCAATATTCACCTGACTCTTCTGCAAAGCATGGGGCTGGATCTGGAGTCATTCGCGGACTCGACAGGGCCTTCCCCCGAACTGACAGTCATACGCAAACCGTAAAATACAAACGTTGCAAACACCCAACTCCCTATCCCGCGTCCCGCACGCGTTAGCACTGCTGCTAATACTGTCTTTGTCGTCCATTGGGAACGCAAAGGAAAGTCCCAATTCACCGCTAGCCGACGCAGTAGAGAATCAACACACCGCGTCAACAAAGCATCTGCTAAACTCGGCAGCCGACGTCAACGAACCGCAAGCTGATGGCATGACAGCGTTGCACTGGGCGGCGTTCCACGACCAACCGCAACTCACACGGACATTGATTGCCGCTGGCTCCAAGGTCAATGTCTTTACGGCCTACGGGATTTCACCCCTCACGATCGCTTGCCAAAACGGATCAGAAGCGACTGTTCGTTTACTTCTGGGTCACGGGGCTGACCCGAACACCACACGCGACGGCGCCGAACGCGTGCTCGCGACAGCAGCACGAGCCGGGAATGCCGGCACCGTCAAAGCATTGCTTGTCGCGGACGCTCGGATCAACCAAAAAGACAACCACGGCCAGACCGCACTGATGTGGGCCGCAGCTGCGGGGAATACCGAAGTCGTGAAAGTTCTGCTAGCACACGATGCCGATCGGACCGTCACTCTGCCATCCGGATTTACTGCACTGACGTTTGCGATTCGTAATGGACACATCGAAGTAGTAAAGCTTTTGCTTGCCGATGACACCGATGTCAATCAAACCATGCAAGCACAACCCACCAGTCAAGGCAAACGCACAGCTGGACTATCACCGTTGATGCTTGCCATTGAGAACGCTCACTTCGAACTTGCCCTCATGCTCCTGAAGGCGGGAGCAAACCCGAACGACGACCGCAGTGGCTTCGCACCGCTGCATGCGTTGTCATGGGTACGCAAACCTGAAATTGGCGACAACGAACGAGGCAACCCGCCTCCACGCGGCTCAGGTGCAATCACGAGTTTGGAATTCGCCAAAGCTCTCGTTGCGCATGGTGCGGACGTAAATCAACCCAAACGAAAGAACGGTGGAAAACGTTTGCGTATATCCGTCAAGGGCGCGACCCCTTTTCTGTGCGCAGCATCTACTGCGGATGTGGCATACATGAAAACATTGCTCGCGTTAGGAGCAGACCCAACGGCCAAAACAGCAAAAAAGCAGAATGCTTTATTGATGGCTGCTGGAATCGACGAAGGTCCCAACGCGGATGGTCCAGGAACTGCGGAGGAACACCTCGCCGCCGTCACCTACCTGCTGGGTTTAGATGTCCACGACATAGATGAACTTGACTCAAACAACCAAAGCGTCATGCATGCCGCGGCCTACAAATCGCTTCCAACGGTGATCCGTTTACTCGATGCAAAGGGCGCAAACATCGAGATCTGGAACTGCAAGAACAAACAGGGAAGGACGCCACTGGATCTCGCAAGAGGCAATCGCCCCGGCAACTTCAAACCGGATTTTGAAACCGAACGAGCGATCATAGAAGTGATGCGGAAACATCACGTCCAAATACCAAATGCAGACGCACAAACTGGAACACGACCGCTGGACTGGGATGCCAAACAAAAACAGCCTGACACCTAAGTTTAGCTTGCTAACTAAACACCTCCGTCAGCGACTCGCAGGCCATGCCTGAACCACACGGCGAAAACGTATAAGAACGTGAGTTGCTTTTTTACCTTAAGCTGCCTATTCAATCTTTTGTGCGGCACGCAACCTCCCACTGCTTAGACGCGGGCCATGAAGCCCCACAGGCACCTTGCCTCACCCGAGGTCTGTGTCACCCGAGATCTGTGTCACCCGAGATCTGTGTCACCCGAGATCTGTGTCACCCGAGATCTGTGTCACCCGATCTGTCTCGAACCAACTGCCTCTGAGCTCCTTGCTACCGTGGGAAACCCTTCACGTCACTCGGACTCAATGGGAAATAGCCCACCATTTTCCATTTGCTCCATCATTCGCTCAAAATCCTGCTTGAGCCGCTCATCCGAAACTTCTACCCAATCCGGGTCTTTCCATTCAGCAAGATTGCTCAGGTGTACGAATGATCCAGGGGCAATGCCTGGCCCTATATCCTCGAAAAACTGCTCCAACCGCGCCTCATGCACCTGCTGCTGTGCATCTGCAGTCCGATTCCAAGTTCTTGCGTGATACTCCAACAGAGCCTGATAGAGCTTTGGTTCGCCTCCGAAACTTATCATGTACCAATGCAACGTTTTCCACTCTTGCGTATCGGGAAGCGCTGCACCAGGACCTGAGTCAGTTGCGGGGGTCCCACGGACGAGATCCACCCGTTCGCCGCTGACTGTGCGACCGTTGAACAAGTAAGTCGCATTAACCCGAGGTGCAATGCCGAACATATGAAAATTTTGTTTGAGCATGCTTACATTTCCAAAACGGTAGAAAGCATTCGGCTTGTGTTCAAGCCAAGTAGTGCCAGGGCCACCAAACAAACCAGAAAAGTTCCAGATCAGTACATAGACAAAGAGAACCGCGGGAAGGGCTACGCCAAAAACCTGATAGGCCAGACGCACCAACCGCCAACGGCCTTGGTTAAGCTTCACTACGCCCCCCTGTGTTAACTGACCGCCCAGCCTTGCCCACCGCAATTGCTTCCAAAAAACAGTAGGCAGAAAAGGCAGCCAAGCAACCATCGAAACATAAGTAAACTTACCCACGTCCATGGTCAACTCTATTCCGATATGAAACGCCCAAAAGAAAGCTACGCCAGCTAACCTCAAATGAGCTGTTCTTAATGGCAAAAACATCAGGAACGGGACAATCAATTCAATGAATAGCGTGGCACGAGTCAGGATTGAGGTGAGCACTGGGAATTGCACCAACCAACCGCCCAAGGGGCGTGCGTAACAGTCCTGCCGGAAGATGTAATCCATGGCGACCCCGCCTAGCCAAGGTTCGTTCCATTTTGATAATCCGGCCGTGACATACATCACAAAAACCTGCAACAGCAGACATGCGGTCCCGACTGAACAGATCAGCCCCGCAACGGGCCTCTCATGACCCGCTGCCTCTTCTTTCCTACTCTCACGCCACTGGTCAATTGAACATGCCTTTCCCAATGGTATAAACAACGACCAAAACACCAACATCCGCATCAGGGTATCACCCCCAATGATGTACATCGGATTCCTAACGTGAATTGAGGCAAGCAACACCCAACAGCAAAGCGTCGCGGAGCGGGTGAAGCATCCAACGCATAACAGAAAAGCCGAGCATGCCAGTAACGCAAAGATGACTCGCTGGAAACCAACACTGTCAGACAAGTAGTTGAGAGAGTATGAATCCGGAGACAGATACTTTGCCAAGTCGGAGTTCAGAAAGCCTTCTCCCGAGTAGAACGACTCGGCGGCAGAGTACCGCGTCAGTGCATCTGCGAACAACAAAATACCAATGCCGATCCGAAACGCAGCGAGCGAGCGTGTGTCGCAACCAAACAGCAACTGAATGCGTCCTTGCATTTCCAACCTAGCAAACGTGGTGCTACGAGTATTAGTAATTTGCCCTGCAACCTACACAAAATCTTCACCCAACGGCAACGTGATTTCAGTCGGAACCATAGCACGACTTGGCACTTGCTTCGGGCTCGGAGAGTCAAGTTTCCATCCTGGCCATGAACGGCCACCTGCTTTTTGAGGAGTGCTAAGTGGGCTCAATCGTGCACGGAGGAACGGTAATCACGCTTTCAATAACCGTGGGGCGTTACTTGCGTCAAGCGATTACCCACTAGATTGCAACCAGCGCGAATTCCCTTGGGCACTCCACGTTACGCTTGCTCCGGCCGACCCGACAGCTCGGCCGCAACACCTCGGCCGTTCCATCGTCACGTCTGCTCATCACTTGGCCCTAGTTGGCAATGCATTCCTGCAAGAACCGTCCGACGCAGAACGATCCAGACCACCCATCATGGGGGATCCACAAGCGGGATTGTATCAATCTGAAACCGATAATTTCTGTGATAAGATGACTTGCCCACCAACTTACCCCCACACCCTCACGTCGCCTCAAAGTTTGCCAATCTAGAACACGCAAACCAGGGGGCTTTTAAAATTCCTTCGAACGCTTGTCAAATGCCAATACTTGACATGGAAACGTCGGTTTCATCGGCTAATCTAAAGTAGCTGTCTCGACCTAATGCAATGCGAATAAATTATGCGAACATTTCACCTTCTACTCGCAGTTTTTTGTAGCTTCGGATGTCTTCACTCGCTTCAAGCCGAGTTTGATGCTAACGAACTGCAGAACGACATTCAGCAGACCATCAATTCCGTCCAACCCGCAGTCGTCGCAATCCGCGGCTCTCGGAGTGCGTTCAGCGGCGTCATCGTGAGTGCCGAAGGGCACGTCCTGTCAGCGGGCCATGCGGTAAAGCCGGGCAGCCGCTATCAGGTGATCCTCCCCGATGGCCGTCGTTTCCAAGCACGCGGCAAGGGATCTAACCCGAAAGCAGATTGTGCCTTGGTACAGATCACTGACAAAATCAAGGACCTGCCGTTTGTGCAGATTGGCGAGTCTTCGAACCTTGTGGCAAACCAACCGTGCATTGGAATCAGTTTCCCAGGAGGACAAGGTACTCGCGAGCAACCGGCGGTGCGTTTCGGAAGAATTGTCCGTCGTGCGCGCCCGGGTGGCATGCTGCAATCTACCGCCTTGATGGAGCCCGGCGATTCCGGCGGGGCACTCTTTGACCTTGATGGACGGGTGATCGGAATCCATTCACGGATTGGGAGTTCGATGACACAGAATTTCGAAGTTCCAATTGATGTCTACAAAAATTTTTGGAATGAGTTGAATGCCGAGCGTACCTTCACAGGTAATACAAGGATCATTTTAGGAATCGAAGCCAGGGAGCGTGAAGATGCCAGTGGCATTACTGTTGAAAGGATTGTCGAAGACAGCGTCGCCGAGAAAAGTGGAATCCAGGTCAACGACATCATTACGGTGATCAACGGGGATAACACAGTGTCGCTTACCGCTTTACGCGCGGCACTGGCAAAAGCCGCGGCTAAACGGCTCGATAAATTCACGCTCAAAGTGATGCGGGGAGAAGAAACTGTCTCACTGCAAGCTGATTTCACGAATGAACTGCCCCCGCCAGATATTGAACTGCCGACCTACAAATCCACCGATTTCACGGAACCTAAACCGATAAAACAACTTGCGAATCTACCGAAGCAGTTTTCTGATTTGGAAAGCCGACTGGATGATGCGTGTGTTTTGATTAGCAGCGACTTTGGTACGGATGAGGACACGACCTCCGTCGGTATCGCCGGTACTCTGATTGAGAACTCCGACTTGATCGTCAGCAAGAATTCGATGGTCGGGTCAAAACCAACGGCAGAATTAGACAGCCAATCTGTTGAGTTAGAAATCGTTCACCGCGACACGGACAACGACCTCGTCCTGTTACGAACTCCAAGGCAACACAAACAAGGTGTTTCATTGACGGAAGATGAGGATGCTGTGATGCCTGCGGGCGTTTTCATCATCGCCCCAGATGCGGATGGCCCCGGACAAGTGAGTATCGTGAGTGCGAAGACCTTTCGCTCGCAAAAGCAGATGAGTCGAGGCTTCCTTGGCGTCGTTCCATCGACCTTCGGTAAACAAGAGGGTGCAGTGCTGGACGAGGTTCGTCTCGACGGTGCCGCCAAGAGAGCTGGCCTGAAGGTTGGTGATGTCGTGACCAAGATGAACGACACGGTCATTACCACCGACCGTGATATGAGAGCTTTTCTAATGAAAAGGGATCCCAAGGTGACGATCATCGCCAAGGTTCTCAGAGACGGAGAGGAAATCGAGAAAGCGATCACGCTGGGAGCTTACCCTTCCATGTCTAGACATGCCGCTGACCGAATGGAAAAGAGTGGGAGAAGAGACGGCTTCTCAACGGTCATCCTTCATGATGCAAACCTGCAGCCGGAAAAATGCGGTGGCCCAGTTTTCGATCTCGATGGGAATTTCATCGGCATGAACATCGCGCGGAACAGCAGGGTTCGCAGCTATGCGCTTCCGAGTGGTGTTATCAAAGAGTTCATTGAAGGACGTAATTGAACGCCGATAGTAGCCCAGCCCATCAAATCCGCAGCGGGGCCTAAAACGGGGCAAGCCAAAGGCCAGCACACTGGCTGAACCGAATGACACGTCGCTAGTCATATTCGAAGCCAGAGGCTCGCCAAACGAGCGACGCGACCGCAAGGGATTCAGAAACCGGATTTGCAGCAGCCAGACTTGAACCTAGCTGTCGCCGACTTGGGCAAGCCTGAGATGTCTCTTTCAGGCACCACGCCGGAAACATTGAGCATCATGGGCACATTTGGGTGTGTTTCAGGCGACCGCACAAATCTAGCATCGCATTTGAGCTCGCGAGTCGGCCCTTTCAATTCACTGCTCACTGCGGCCCACGCTGCTCTGCGATCGTCCGCGTGTTGTCATTGACAACGCCGCCCATGTGTTCCGTTGACTTCGGCTCGAAAAGCATTATCAAACACACCTCCTCTGCAACCGGATGATGCCGGGTTCCCTTGGGAACAACAAACAGTTCCCCGCACTTCAGCTTCACAGTACGATCTTGCAGCTCAATACTCATCTCGCCATCGAGCACCATGAACATCTCATCCTCGTGCTCGTGGGTGTGCCAGGGAAACTCCCCCTTGATTTTGGCCACCTTTACGAACGAGTCGTCCATCTCAGCGACAATCCTTGGTGACCAGAAATCACTGAGATTCGCGGCAACTTTACGTGGATCAATCACATGACTCATCGATAGCTCATTTCGCTTGGGACACAAAACCGCCGCAGGAACGCTCCCTACACTCGTCAAGTTGCAGTTCAAGAGCATGTCTGCTTTTCGGTAATCTTCTTTACATTTACACCGCGATCAGGTTCCGCTCACGTTGCTGCTGTAGTCGTTCGATTCATGGCAAAACAAAAACGCCCGTTAACAGTGCTCAACTGAGTGCATCAACCGTAAGTCTTCCAACACCTAGTGACCGTGAGTACAACCATTCAAATGACCCTACTCCCCGACGTCAAACGCAAGCAACTCATCCTCTTGCTGTGTTCCACTGAAAGCCTTAACCCGATGTACCCCAGTCGTTTTGGAAAGCATGCATAGGTGAAATCCAGTCTGGTAACAAGCAGCGGCAAGCATCGCTAAAGCCAAATCAAAGATGTCGTTTCGATAATAACAAAAATGCCCTGACTCATTGGCAACCAGAAAAATCAAATGCGTCTGCCTGTATTCGTCGCTGAGTCGCAGTCCGATAAGGCCCTCTGTGATACTCTGTGAAGTAACGTCGACCCCGTCAAGGCTACGCGCAAGTGACTTGATTTTCTTGGTGACTTCCATCAAGGGAGGCTGCAGTTCTGCGCGGAGCGACTCATCGATTCCATCTTTCAGGACATCTTGGTCGATATAGAGTCCGGACAAACCTTCGTGCGCGGTGACATACTGAGAAGGCTCCAGGGTGCTCGAAACAAACACTTCAACATGGCCATCATCAAGTTGATTCACCGCCATCAACTTACGCCCGTCATCTCCATGGCATGTCAGGCACAAGCCCGCCCCTTCTACTCCGTGCCTATCCCAATTACCGATTCCTGAAACCGCTGTACTAGCGATCGTTCTAAGGAAGCGTCGGAATGTTCGCGTCTCTTTAATCACCATGACTCCCCTCAATCACTCGTTCAACTCTGCACGACAGTACAGACCTTGAACACGTCATTGAGCAACCGCGTACTCAAACAACTAACATTTCCATCGGGTCTTTGGCAGACTAACCAACGAAACATCCGGTTATGATGCCAACCAGCCAACAAAAAGAAACCTCACATCGATATTGTGCCCTCTAATCGGCATACAACAAGTCACCGGCCGGAGGATGGAGCCAATCGTCTGCCTCAAAGATCCGGTATGCAGAATCCCCCGCCTCGCGCGATTGTACCGGTCATACCGGTACCCAACCCCATGCCCACTACGGGCACCCTATTAGATCCAACCTCAAGGAATGTGCGACGCAACAGCCCAATGCGTGTGTAGGACCGTCTGTGCAAAGAAATAATGCTTTTCACGCATGTGCCCATTGATGCAGCGGCAGATCCTATAGGTGACCACCAACCAGATACTTTCATGCGCCACAGGGTTTTGCGTGGGGAGAGACCAACATCCCGGCTAACCGTTCCTGAAGGTACGTGACAGTTCTGGCTTTGCGGCTTGAACTAGAACGTTTTTTCCCGAGTTTGTTAGAATCCGAATCCTGATCATCCACCCATACAGTTCAACCACAACGCCTGACACCACCGCAGAAGAGGTGCCCAATCATCGATACCCAAGGGTTCCAACAATCTTGTGCCATCACCACCGCGTCTGACTGAAACAAGTCAATCGGCGAGGCCATATACGACCGCTTAAACCAAGAACCCGATTCGTCCTGAAAAGTAAACGAGCAGCTCATTTGACATTCTACACTCGACATCTGAGTCCTTAATCATATCAAATCAACTAACACTCTTCGGATTCCCCAAAGGATCCCTGAAAAACCAACATCAAGTCTCTGCTCTCCCGCTCGGAAAACCACACCAAACATCCTTATAACATGAGGTCCATAGAGGCACCAAAGCCATAGACTGGAAACCACTTACAATGACCGGCACCTCATGCGATACGCTGACAAGTGAAATTGCAACAGCCGAGCAAAGTGTCAGCTGAGTGGAAGCACCAACTTAGCAGGAGAACGCGTGTTCCAGTAAACTATGCGGTAACAGGCCTGCAGCGTGCCATCGCCCCCCGTTCAATGTCCTGTCCGTAAATTGATTGGGAACTTCGAACCGGTTTTTTCTTCACCCGCAGTACCGATTGAACCCTTATCAATACGAATCCCGATGAATGATTACTTCCACGTCTTGCACCTGCCCGTGTGCGTTATGCTCCTGTTCACACACGTTGGCGCTTCGGAACCCGTTCCATCAAAACCCAAAGCACCCCACCCTGATGCGGTGCCAAATCAGCATCCCCCTGGGGAAGTAGATCGCCCAGAACTCGTTCCTTACATCGTCGAACAGACAGGTCAATTGGCGGGGATCGTATTGGATGAAACCGATGCAGAACTGGTAGGAGAATGGCAGTATTCAACACACACACCGCCTTATGTCGGGATTGGTTATCTACATGACCAGAAAGCCGATAAAGGTAAAAAGTCTGTGACCTATCGCCCCATACTTCCCAAGGCCGGACTGTACGAAGTCCGTGTGTCGCATTGCTATAACATCCGGCGTTCTACCAGCACACGAATCACAATCCGCCATCAGAGTGGTGAGACGTCACTTCGAATCAACCAACAGCAAGTACCAGAACACAAAAGACTGTTCCGTACTGTAGGGCGATTTCGGTTTTCAAAAGGTAGCGGAGCCTGGCTTGAAATTGCAACCGACGGAACTGATGGAAAGTACGTCATCGCTGATGCCGTTCAATTCATCCCGGTGGATTAATACTCGTTTCGCTAATCCATGAACACCGATGCCAATCTGAAACGCAAATTACCGACAAGATATTTGCATCAGGATGAGGAAAATAGGCAACCTTAGGCAATCGAAATGGTAAACGGCCTTAACGTGATCGCTGCGAACAGCCAGCCCACTACCGCCACCATGCCCCCAGTACAAACTCGCAAGCTGACAAAATTTGAGCATTTGCCCACTTGATCACATGGGTCTGCAACTCAGTTAAGAGCGTAGATCAATACAATCAGCACGCGTAACAACCAAATCATTGGCCTTGCGCCGGAATCCTTAGAGTCAAGCCCTAGCATGATGCGACGTTTAGAGGGGCAGGATCATCCGGGCAATTCGCAAGCCTCGTTTCGCAGTTTTTTACGCAAATTTTCGGGAAAACCCCTTTTTAACGCGGTAAATTCCGAAAACGCAATATGTACCGGTCCCCCTGTTTAGCTATACTGACCGATCGCGAAAAATGTTTTTCGTTTTTTAAGGACTTTTTCAGGACATTTAAATGCAACCACAACGCACACAACGTAGGGGCTTCACACTTGTTGAGCTCTTGGTAGTGATTGCCATCATTGGAGTTCTCGTTGGCCTGCTCCTTCCAGCGGTGCAGGCTGCTCGCGAAGCAGCACGCCGGATGAGCTGCAGCAACAACTTCAAGCAAATCGGACTCGGACTACACAACTACCACGCTGCCTACAAAAATCTTCCGATGCTAGCCGGTGGTACCAAAGAGACTGCTGGGATGGGCGCCGACAACAGCAATATTTTTTGGCTGAGTTGGTTGGTTCCCCTGACCCCATTCATCGAGCAACAAGCTTTGTGGGAGCAAATCTCAAACCCACTTGCGGTCAATCGAACCGGTTCGCTTCGCAACCCGCCTTACCCTGCGATGGGTCCAAACCCATGGAGTCAAAATTACCAACCTTGGCTGACTCAGGTACCAACCTATCGCTGCCCGAGTGACCCCACCCAACCAGTTGATTATCGCGTAGCGTTCAACAACTACACAGGTTGCGCAGGCGACGCTTTCTTTGAGCAATCTGAGAGTGGTATTAACAATCAAGGACAAGTCAATAACAGCGGAAGCTGGGGTGAAGAATCAACTGAGCGATGGGCACGAGGTGTGTTCCGTACTCGACACTTCACGAAATTTCGCGATATCACTGATGGTCTCTCCAACACCATCATGGGTGGCGAGTGCATCGTAGCATCGCTTGATGGACGAGCCTCAGGAATTCAAATGCAGTTTGACAATGCGGTTTGGGATAACCCACCTGCATACTTCAAACAGTACTTGGACCCTGAGCGTCCCGCGTACCTCAACACCAACACATCCACCGGTGGTCTGGCTCCTTGCGGCGGGAAACCCTGCTACGAGCGTAATCCCAACCACATGCGTGGGCGACGTTGGTCCGATGGACGCTTGGAGTACAGCTCTTTCCACACGATCCTTCCTCCCAACAGCTACAACATCCAACGCTGGCATGGCCAGGCTGGAGCCTTCTGTGCCTCCAGTTACCACCAAGGCGGAGCCCACATCCTGATGGGTGACGGTGCAGTGGTATTCATTACTGACTCGATAGAAGCCGGCGATCAAAATCACGTCGCTTACGGTCGAGACAATGGTGATGGCCGCGGCTGGGACGGTGGCGCCGGACGAGAGAGTCCTTACGGGCTCTGGGGTGCCTTGGGTACCAAGAACGCTAAAGAAACGATCGAAGAGCAGCTGAACCAATAAGTTGCAAACTACGACCGAAAAAATCTACTAGCGGGCGTGATGTTACATCATGCCCGCTTTTTTTGTGCTTTCGACCGAGGTTTCTATTCAGGATCCGTGGCTCCTACTGAACGGGTTGCTACTTGATCATTCTTCGCCACTGCAGCCCTGACCCACTGCAGCCCAACTCCACTGCAACCCAACTCCACCGTGCTTCTGCTCCGCTGTGGTCCGGTGCACAGAAGCGAAACGTTTATCAACCGGTTCGATGCAACAATCTGCCTAAAGACACAAGCCACGAAAACTTGTTTAAACACTGGCGGTACTCACTTGTGGGCTCGGATAAGTTACTGCTTGCGTTGCCCTCAGGCGTTGAAAAAGAGATGAGATCTTGATCACCCCTGCGCTTACAGCGGCACACTCTTCAATTCGGATGTCAAAGGAGCAACACTTTCTTTGAAGTCCTTCATTCCGCACATGCACCCGGTCTTCGCGTTCATAACCGACACAAAAAATGTTGCCTTTTTTACAACGGTGAACCATGAAGGTGCGGTCAGGGGAAAGCGCACTGTCTCCCTTCGGATAGCGACATAGCGATTTCATCACGCCAATTGTCGCCTACTTTATGAGACTTCCATGGCGTACCTACCCCCCGCCGACCTGAGCAGCAACCTTAGCGGGACGTAAGCGGCGGACCAATGAACTACCCTCAGCTCACTCAGAATTGCCGACAGAGTGATTTTGTGGAGAATCAACCTTCTGTCTTCAGCGTGGATCAAAACCGGTACGGAACGCGTCGTACCGCATTTACCACTCGCGTCCGCCCCGGCAACAAAACAGATCCGCTTAAAATCAAAATTTCGCAATCCATGGTTCTTGAACAACCCCCTATGCGTGGCCGCCGTATGGCTGCCCGTATCCTGAATTAATCCCCCGTAGGCCCCTAATAGTTCATTCTCCCCTATCGGGATTTCCACATAGAACGAGTGACCAGCCACGGGAGCACATGCATCACCTTACCCGTCACATCGGTCTGGTTAACCCGCAACCGGACTAGAACGGGCCAACCGGCCATCATTCAATTCCAACCACCCTTACCATCTATGGAACCGAATAATGAGCAAATTAGAGTCTCAGGGAAACGAAACTCGCGCACCCTTAGCTTTTCTGTGGTGTTCTATCGCACCGTAAAAACAGTGCCGCACTGAAACTTTCCGAACATAAACAAAAAGCGCTTGGAAAGCGTTTTGCTTGCTAAGAACATGATTCCACTACTCCGATCGCAGGCCCTCATTTTTCAATACTTAGCATTTGACTAGGCGTATCGACTCAACGAACCATCACTGATTCGCCTGCTCGAGCCACACCCGCGATCTGACCTATTTCCATCGCGAGAATGTGAAGCCCAGTACCGCATCGCGAGAGTGCGCGATTTAGCGAAAGGAGACGCGATGGACTTTTCCATCCGTGACTTGCTCTAGCCGCAGGTTCACAAAACTTCTCCGCAACGGCCAACGCGTTTCAGATAGCCGTGCTGCACAAGACTCACCCAAAAACATGCAATTTCGAAGCCGGTCAGTTAACGCATCTCGCACAGATGTTTCCGTTTTCAAAACGGTGCCTATCTCGTTGCGTTTCTCTCACCAGTTGGATAGCTAATGCCTCGCACGCCGACGGCACTCAACTCAACTCATGCCACTCACGGGCGCAGCGATGCCGCAGGTTCGGCTCCTAGCCATACAGGGACACCTTGCTCACGCAGCATCTCGTATTTTCTGCCATAGCTATCGTTGCCACCTGACTCCAGAGAGGACGGTTTCTTATTCCGCGTCGGGATTGCCTTTGCAAGCCGTTCCTTCACGGCAAGGTACGCCGCATCACCAGCCAAATTATGATGCTCACGTGGGTCCGTGCGATGGTCGTAAAGCTCCTCACTCCCGTCTCGATAGCGAATGTATCTAAAATTCATGCTTCTTACTGCATGATTGTTGTATTGCCAGGTCGTGACCACGGGGGTGACACGTTTGAGTTTGGGATTAAGTAGCTGTGGAATGAGGCTCGTTCCCTCCAATCCATCCACTGCAGGTAAACCACACAAGTTGATCATCGTCGGGTAGAGGTCGAGTAAACTCACCGGGCTCAGACACTTGCCCGCCCCTTTCCCATGATCGGGCAAGCTGATTGCAAGGGGTACTCGCGTGGATTCTTCCCATAACGCCATCTTTCGCCAGTGACACTTTTCCCCAAGGTGCTGCCCATGATCCGACCAGAACACGACGATGGTATTCGCCGCATTCGGCCCGCTCTCCAAAGCATCTAAAACTTTACCCGCTTGTTCATCCACAAAAGAGATGCAAGCAAGGTAAGCACGGACCAGTTCCCGCCAGTAGTCATCACCGATGCTCTGCACGACCCGATGATCCCCGCCATTGATCGTCCCATAAGCAAATGTTTTTCCCCACAGGGGTATATCATCCATCTCATCATCTGGAAACTCAGGCATCTTGATGGAATCGATCGGATATAAATCAAAATATTTACGTGGCGCCGTGAACGGCACATGCGGACGAACGAAGCCAACTGCCATGAAAAAGGGTAACTCATGTCGTTTCTTCAGACGCTCAACAGCCCAAGCAGCGACCTGCTCATCTGGCATCCCCTCCTCCGGAATATCCGCAGGATCCAGCGCTCCCCAACACAGAGATTGCCCATCAACACCTTTTTTATACCGTTGAAAAATCGCTCCCCCATCGCGTGGAAACGGATAGAAATGCCCAGCCGTTTTCCCTTGATACCCATGGCCACGTGCAATCAAACGCTGAGGCCATTTATATTTGGGTCGTGCCTCATCCCAATATTGGTACTCCCGAACGTCTGACGTACCTTTGTGAAAAACTTTCCCAGCGGCCATCGTTTTATACCCATTGTTTCGAAAATGTGCAGGCATCGGTACGGTCTTCCCCAATGTCTTGAGATAGCTCCTAAGGCCCTTGGAAGAATTCGAATACCAACCGGTGGTTGACGGTCTCAGACCGCTGAACAGTGCATGTCTTGAAGCACTACAAACCGGTGCCGCGCAGTGCGCATTCGTGAACAGTACACTCTTGGCAATCAAGCGATCGAGGTGCGGCGTCTTTGCTTGAGGATGGCCACCCAACGCACCGACCCAGTCATTCAGATCATCAATCGCCAGAAACAACACATTTGGTTTCTCTTGTTTGGCCACCAAAGCCACACCATTCTCTGTCACCACTTCGCAGGCTGGCGGCTGCATTTGCATCACCGATGGCACCAGCGCTGCCCTCACCTTGGCATCGCTGGCACTCGTTTTGAACCGTGAGGACACGCTATTGCTGCCTAAGACGCTTCCCAAAGGCAAGTTTCCTATCTGAGCTGGGAAATCTTCTGCGTAAATCGGACCGTATGGAACCAAATTCACAAAAACCAAACACCACATAGCAAGCGTTTTCACTAGCCTTCCTCTGTGCATCCTCGGTTTCTCCAGAAGCCCATGACTGTTCATATCAGGACCCAGTCCTCGCTGCCTCATCGACGAGGAACGCAGAAGCATTCGGCTTCGTCTCATGCTTCCAACCATAAAAAATGAACATCCCATGCACGAGCGTGCCATCTGCATTGACAACGGGTTGCACATTATTAAAACGCCAGTCCTCATACCTTGCACCTGACGGCGAAAACCGTCGACGCATCCCCCAAGTTTCACCACCGTCTGCCGATGTCCACTCCTCAATCCGGCCGCCGCCATGACGGTCCATGTAGCCGCCCTCAAGGTATTCTTGTCCGACCACCACATAAGCGTGCAGCACTCCCGATCGGTCGCACGCCAAGTGCCCACTGTTCCATTGGTGAGATGACTTGGTAATCGCCGTTTTGCGCCAAGAACCATTGACTTTCCGCACATAATAGTAGCAATGCTCGTCCAAAGAGTCCCCAGATAACACATGCAGGAATGCTGGTTCCCCCTGTTCGTTCAACGCCAAGACCGGTGGAACCCCTGAACCCCGCCACTGAGTGTCCCATATTTCACAAAGCTTCTTGGAAGACTCGATGTTAAGCGGGGTACGCAGACGAGCATCCTCCGAATTGAACACCACCCCGGATTCGGAATCGATTTTCAGATAGGACAGGTTGTATTTCCACTCATTGGACACCAACGCATCGTACTTGGGATTGTAAAACCGTTGTGGGTCCGCATCATGCTTGTTGTCGTCATAATCCGTATACGCAACATGCAAGAACCGTCGATCTGCACTAGGAATCTTTGTCTGATACGAAGACCAGTCCAACCTCCCACCAGAATCAAGGTCTGTCACATCTGCTGATGGACCGCCCCACGTGCGGCCATTGTCGGTACTCACACGATAAGTCCACGAACTGGTGTGTCCGTCCGTGCGAAAATAGACCAAATCCTTGCCATTCGCCATTCGAAACACACACGGATAAGATAACTTTGGTGCGATTTGACTTGCCCTCTTCCACACGATCTGCTCGGTCGACGCCTGAACAGGCGACTGCGAAATCAGATGAACCCCAGGGGTCCGGTGACATCCATAAAGCACATGAAGGTGATCCGCTCGATCAGCCCAGATAATGGGGCTGTCATGGTGGTCCGAACTGGAATCAACGGCCAGTCGTACAGGAGCAGTGAACTCTCGAGTGCGTACATCGTAAGCCGTTAACATCGGAAAGGCACGACCCTTTTCATTGGATGTGCTCCTTGCATCTCCGTTGAAAACGACAAACACCTTTCCCGCCAGCAATACCGCCTGCGGTCGCTGCCGCGCGTCATAGAGCATTTTAAACTTACCACCCTCAGCAAACTTGATGGGTGCTACTTTGGCTGGCAACTTGCTCTGCTCGGCCGAGGCCCCTGTTTCATCCGAGGTTGGCTTTTGTGCGTGCACAAAAGCCGAACAACAGAACACCCACGCCAGAAGACACAATCGACACGTCAACTTGAAGCTCCAAAAACCTTGTTTCTCATACTTACTGCGAAGCCACCATGCCCTAACCGACATCAACCAGTTAAGAAGCATCAAAATACAGTCGATATTTTGTGACCATGCTGTCCTGCGGTTTCCCTGCTTGTTCACGAAGCTATCCTCACACTAATGTTCCATTGCTCGGATCGCTGAAACGCAGACCACAACGCCTTCATGATATCGAAGACGTGCCGCAGGTGCGTGGAAAGTGTGGAAAAATCCCGTTCCAGTTTCGACCTACCCGCACCTCGCTAAACCAACCTGCGTTGAACTGCGAGGACCGCACACCAACGCGGCCTTGGCATTGTATTTGGTCTGCACGCAGCTTGGAAGTTTCCGTCGGCCATGGCTTCCCTCCACAAACGCTCAAGAACCGTGTAGTTGCTCGATATGATGGCGATTCACGATTGCAGTGAACTCAGCTCCTCACCGCATTTACGGCTCACAAACTCTGGGCTTCGGCCGCAACGGCACCGTCAATCCACCCATAATGATATCCACCCCCCGTTCTGCACCGGAGTCATTTTGTTGTGCTCGCTGACTGTCGAGGCGTGTGAAATATTCATAAAGTCGTTAGACAAAATCTCCAGACAACGGCATCCAAAGACTGTTTCTAAAACACCTGTTACTTCAACGCGTCTTCCTCACCTAAATTGCGCACTCCGTAAAACATTCATCTGGCCGTTCCCTGCATTCGTTGCAGCACGTCAATCATTCTGTTGTGGGTCTCGTCTGACACACTCGCGGTTACTCAGCGATGGTCCACGGGTGTAGGGGAAACGAAACACAATGGCCCGTCCATCCCTGCAGTTCATGTCGCCCCATTCATAACGGTGAACAACGGCCGAAATTTTCACCAGTATTCCATATTCAAGCGCACGCTTTGCCCACCAACTTCACGTTGCGTACCGAGTGCATCGTTGCGTGCATTTTGTAGATGCAAATAATGACCAAACTGAATTCAAAATAGATGCGTGGGAAACAATCCGATCAACCTAGCCAGCATAGTTCACCCACGTATTTGCCACGCAGCTCTTCTGCACAGAGCATCTACTTTTTAGCAGTTAGCTCTGCATACACCGCAGGTGATTCCACTGTCTTCGGTCGATCGGACTCTTGCCCAACATCGCCAAAGCCGCGATTACACGATAATAAAGCTGTGGCCACGCCCATTGACGTGCCGACCAAAGAGGCCCGCATTCTTACTGTCCCCCGGCACTTGCATTGATCCCCGCACTTGTACTGACCCTGCTCTCCAATGAAATTGCTCTCCAATGAAATTACTCTCATTCGGCCACGGCAATCAGGCGTCTGATACAACGGCCGTTCAGACCGAGTGTTCGCTCTACAGGCTCAGTTCTCAGGAATGTAATTCAGCGTGTAGTAAGCTTCAGGGTGCAGGAGAGGCGTGCCAGACTTTGATCGCACACCGTCAGAGTGCAATTCATGCACATGTCCTTCCTGAAGTCCATCAACAAACAATCGAACACTTTTTCCATCCTTGCCGGCCACTGCTCTGTTGATGGTTGGCTCTGTATGATCTACCTCGGGACTACCATAAGATGATTGAAAGATGTAAGTGTAAGTTGTCAGCACATACGACTCGAGTGCTTCAACCGTCTTCTTATCGACGGGTTCTGTGAACACCAATTCAAATCCATCAGGCTTGGCTTTCATTTCCAGCACTTCAAATGGATCTTTACCAGTCCAATCGACACGTTCGACTGCGAAGGGCTTGCGTCCGCGTGACCCCCAACCTCGATTGGTTCCACCGACAAACATGGTGCCGTTGTTTGTCAATTCCAGGCCGAGGGAACCACTGCCAAAACCTTCCAGAAAGGGGAAACAGGCTCCTTGGTAATGTCCTTTAACTTTTTCCATGTAGCAACGCATGACGGTGCTGTAGGACTGATCGGTCACAAACATTTGATTTTCAAACGGCCCGAACTTTCCACCTGTCGTGTCACATGTAACGCCTGCTGCCGACTTACCCATTTTGTTATAGGGAAACAGGACCGCAGGCGGCTCGTATTTTGGTAATCGTTTCGCCTCGGTCATGAAACGACTTCCACTCTTGGGCTCTTCTGGCTTTTCACCGATGAATGGCTCGGCCAATTTGTACCATTGAAAACCACCAGGATGCCCCACAAATTTCCCGACCGGCAGATGTTTCAGTGCACAGGTTCCATTCCATGGACCTTGGTTGTCCGTATAGAACATATCGCCAACATGGTTCGCACCGATGCCCCCTGGAGAACGAATCCCACTGGTAGTCGGAATCAACTCGCCACTGGACGTGACTCTTACGCACCAGCCACGATAGGGCACATTACTTGAGAACGAACCAGTCAGGCAAAGAACGACCCAGATATCACCATTTTTGTCGAACTTGGAACCAAATGCGTACTCGTGGTAATCGCCAGAAATTTCCCAGCCATCGTTTACAACTTCGAATTCATCGGCCTCTCCATCGCCATCGGTGTCTCGCAACCTCGACACATCCGATCGTTGAGTTGTGTAGAGCCAGCCATCACGTTCTGCCAAGGTCAGCGTTTCATGGAGTCCGTGTGCGAAACGCTTGAACTGATCGGCAGTAACCTCTTTCGCAAAAGGATCCGTGATCATCCAAATCTCACCTCTGCGTGAACACACCGCCATCTTCCCATCCGGCATCATTTGAAAACCACTTGCTTCCAAGACAACACCCTCCGGAATTTCGAATCGGGTGATGGGATAGTAATCAGCTTCTGTAAGCGCATCCTGAGCGATGGCAGGACTGCACAACAGGCAGAACAGTAGAGAGAGATAGTTTTTCATGTGCATCATCATTGATTCGTTACTACCAGACGATTTCCTGGGTGATCATTGTGGGGCCATCGACTGGCACCAAAATTTCGGAATTTCCATCAACTTTACGGACAAAAGGTTTCTTTCCTGAGGTTGTCACCCGAATGCGGTGGGTATCATTCAACAGGAACCACCCCTCTTCACTCGACTCGATATTTCCAGCACCCGCGCGGAAGTAGATTCCGCTATCGGATTGCTGACCCGTCGGAGTGACTTTGATATTTCTTTTGAACGTTCCGCTGAAATCACCAGGCACAGGCAACGGCGTGTCCTCCACCTCAGCGTCCGCAAAGCGATAGCGAAACGTTGGGCGTCCCTTCTTGTCGAGCCGATAACCGCTGAACTTGTACCCTCGTTCCTTGGGTGCGTCGTTGGGCCATGCAGCCTTAAGGTTGTCGAGCACGGCAACAGGCGCGACCTTCTCAAACATGGTCACATTGCCACCGAGCGGGGTCTGATTACCCTGACCGCGTCCCTCCCAATGCTTAGACGCATCAATGAAGCGATCCTGCCAGACAACCGCGAGCGCCATCCGATTAGCATCCCAACATAAGTTTGCACGTTCCGGGTAGCCAACGGCGATTCCGCGTGGCGTTACACCTTCAATGAAATTTCGATAGATGACAGGCTTGCTGTCAGCCTTTAGCTCGATCATCCCATTGACAATTCCCTCTGGCACTCCGCCATTGGCACCTTTCTTCAGAAACGCCCACATTGCCGCAAGCTGAAGATCGCGATCGCCATCATAAACGTTGGCCACTGTGCTTTTACCCTCGGGGTATCCCGTGGGCATACGAGTTCCCGGACGATATTTCTGAGGATCAGGCAGGTAACGATGAAACCAGTCTTCTCGAATTCTCTGGGTCATCGTGTCGAGTGCAATCGCCTGAATTCCCGTCGATTTGAATTTTCCGTAGCTGTGACAACTCACACATGCCAACCCTTTTGAACCGACCATCTGTCGCCCAAACGAGGCTTTGCGTGTCTCGGTCTCTCCAGAGTCCACCAACTTTGCTTCGGTGACCTTATCCAACTTGGAAAGGTGACCGGCAAGCATCTTGGCGTTCCCACCACCAAAACTGGGCATGTAGGTTTTCATATAGGGCCGGCTCTTGTCACCGTCACCGATCACTCGAGTCAACCAATCTTCACGCAACTTGTCACCGGCTCCATCAAGGGGTGGAGGCAAACGTCCTTCGTCACCCATTTCAGGAATGGTGCTGACGAAAAGTTGATTGCGATCGGATTCTGGCCCACCCTTTCCATCTCGCTGATGGCACGCGTAACAATTCAGCGCCGCCATCGAATGAGACATTAAGGCTTCCTCGTTACCAGCCTCTTCGCCACCCCCGGCATCAAGCCGCATTGCAGCGTCTACCGCTGTGCGCTGAATCGAAGTCAGCTCATAATTGGGAACATTCACAACCGCCTCAGCAGCGAGACAGCCCTTGTCAGGTGCGCAATCGGCCAATTTCGGTGCTTTAACCAACGACTGCACAGGCCTACCTGCCTCAGTCTTGACATGACAGCCAGCACAACCCAAGGACGTAAACAACTCTCGCCCGCGGTCCACCAACGAGGGATCGAACACGAATTTATCAGGATCAACCTCTTCTGCTTCCTGCTCCACAAGTGCGGGCGTGCCATCCGCAGTCATCACGATCGCCTTGTCGATTCCTCCAGACTTAACCCCAGGTCCCGCCCAATCGAGCGCAAGCACTTCCTCACCGCCCTTTTCAAACCAGTTGACCCGAATGGCATGCACACCTTGTTTAAGGTTGATGCTCACTTCCTTTGCCGTATTGGGGTGAACTCCGTCATTGTCGATCACTTTTTTTCCGTCCAAGTACAACATGCTGCCGTCGTCTGAACTGAGCCGGAAACTGTATTTTCCTGATTGAGTGATCGGCAGGAAACCCTCATAACTGATGATGACATTTTCGTTGCGTCCGCCTACGCCAATGTCCAATCCCCTCGACACGCCGGTTTTGTCAGCCTTGAGTTTGTCCAGCTCAGGCATTTTATCAACGCCTTTGAAATAGGCTGAGAATTTCATATTCGGTTCTTTTGGAAGATCACGCTGGCTTCCAAAAGCTACCCCGGAGTCGTCACCGGTTAAATACTGGGCAACATGCCGCCAATTGTCACCACCAAGGTTTATTTTGGGCATTCGTCCTGACGGTCGTACCGCAAGCGGATCCTTAAGAAATTTCTCAAGACTCGCCCGACTGTACTTATTTTCCAACCCCACCAGCGGGACCGATG
>NZGD01000205.1 GCA_002690925.1 Rhodopirellula sp. | reverse complement strand
GAGGAAAACGTGCGCCGCGTTTCTGAAGTCGCAAAGATGTTTGCGAGCCAGGGGATCATCGTCATTGTCTCCGTGATCACTCCGAAGCAGGCACTAAGAGATCAAGCGCGGGCTATTATTGGCCCGATTTTCAAGGAAATCTTCATCAAGGCCTCTTACGACACTTGCGCCCAACGAGATCCCAAAGGTCTTTATGCCAAAGTGGCTGCTGGCGAGATCAAACAATTTACCGGGAAAGACAGCGGGTTCGAAGAACCTTCGAATCCCGATCTGCTCGTCGATACTGAAACGACTGAGATTGAGGAGGCAGCCACCCAAATCAGTAGCTTGCTCTGAGTTAGTCTTTGAGGAGGAAATTTTTTCACTTGCCAGTGACTCCAGTCGGTCTTAGGAGAGGCCCGAGCAAAAACCTGACAAACCTGAGCGTCTTACTTATCTTATGTCCGACTACAACCTAAGTCACCTCAATCAACTCGAGGCCGAGGCGATCTTCATTCTCCGGGAAACTGCAGCCCAGTTTGAGAATCCCGGCCTCCTTTTTTCAGCGGGGAAGGATTCGATCGTGATGGCACATATTGCGCGCAAGGCCTTTTACCCAGCGAGGATCCCTTTTCCCTTGGTCCACGTGGATACGGGTCATAATTTTCCTGAGACCATTGAATTCCGCGACGCCTGTGCGGAGAAAATCGGCGCAAGATTACACGTTGGCTTGGTTCAGGATTCCGTTGACCGGGGAACAGCTGTCGAAGAAACGGGACTCAATGCCTCCCGCAACAAACTTCAAACAGTGACTCTGTTGGAGACAATCGAGGAACAGCAATACGACGCGGTTCTAGGAGGAGGCCGCCGGGACGAGGAGAAAGCCCGCGCCAAAGAACGCTTCTTTTCCCACCGGAACGACTTTGGGGAATGGGATCCTAAAAATCAACGCCCGGAACTTTGGAATCTTTTCAATGGTCGCAAACAACCGGGTGAAAATTTTCGCGTCTTCCCCTTATCCAATTTCACCGAGATGGACATCTGGATGTATATGCATCAGCAAGGGATTGAACTTCCCAGCCTCTATTATGCTCATGAGCGTGATACGGTGACGCGTAATGGTGTTATCCTTGCTGTCTCGGAATTCGTGCAAGCCCGCGACGGGGAAACTGTCGAACGGAAGATGATCCGCTTCCGCACGATGGGAGATGCGACCATCACCGGGGCCGTCGAAAGTAGCGCTGATACGATGGAGAAGATTATCGAAGAAGTTGCCGCCGCGCGCCAAACCGAACGAGGTAACCGCGCCGACGACAAACGATCTGAAACCGCGATGGAAGATCGAAAAAAGGAAGGGTATTTTTAGGCCTTAGTATGGGCTCCACTCACTTCCTTAAACTTAAATTGACACATTACCATGGATCTCCTTCGTTTTACTACTGCCGGCTCGGTTGATGATGGCAAATCGACCCTAATTGGCCGTCTTCTCTACGATTCAAAATCAATTTTCGAAGACCAACTCGAGGCGATCGAGGAATCTTCACGCAAAAAAGGTGACGAGAATGTGAATCTCGCCCTTCTGACCGATGGCCTCAAAGCGGAGCGGGAGCAGGGTATTACCATCGATGTGGCTTATCGCTACTTCGCGACCCCCAAACGCAAGTTCATCATTGCAGATACTCCCGGGCACATTCAATATACCCGTAATATGGTGACCGGCGCCTCGACTGCCAATCTTGCCATCATCCTCATCGACGCCCGCAAAGGAGTGATCGAGCAGACCAAGCGTCATAGCTTCATTGCCAATCTTCTGCGGATTCAGCATGTCGTTGTCGCGGTGAATAAGATGGATCTCGTGGACTACGACCAGGATGTTTACGATAAAATTGTTGCTGACTACAAAGCGTTCGCCTCCCGTCTCGATAATATCGTCGATATTACCCCGATCCCAATTTCGGCGCTCAATGGAGACAACGTCGTCGATAAGTCGAAGAGCATGACTTGGTTCGAGGGTGCGAGTCTTCTCTACCATTTGGAGAATGTTTATGTGGGGGGAGACGAGAACCACATCCAGGCTCGTTTCCCGGTACAGTGGGTCATTCGTCCCCAAAGTGACAAATTTCACGACTTCCGCGGCTTCGCCGGACGGGTCGCGGGCGGCGTCTTCAAACCCGGTGACGAAGTCACCGTCATGCCATCGGGATTTTCGACCAAAGTGAAAAATATTCACCAGGATGAAAAGGAGATCCAGGAAGCCTTCGCTCCGAAATCCGTCACCATCACCCTGGAAGATGAAATCGATATTTCCCGTGGGGACATGTTGGTCAAAGCCAATAATCCGCCGAAGCAAGGACAAGATATCGAGGCGATGATTTGCTGGTTTTCCAATACTAATCTCAATCCCCGGGGGAAATTTGTCATTCGACATACCACCAAGGAAACGAAGGCGATTGTTCAGGGGATTTCCTACAAGGTTGATATCAACACTCTCCGGAAAGAAGAAGACACCACCAGTTTCTCCCTCAATGAGATTGGCAGAGTCTCTATCAGAACGGCGGCTCCGCTTTTCTACGATTCCTACAACAAGAATCGCCAGACAGGTTCCTTTATCCTAATCGATCCAGGCACCAATGAAACCGTTGCAGCAGGGATGATTCTCTAGCCGCCACTTAAATGACCAAAGTTCTTATTACTGGGGGCGCCGGATTCATCGGGAGCCACCTTGCTGAGAAGCTTCAATCCATTTGCAAAGTCATCGTACTAGATGACTTAAGCTCGGGGAATTTGGAGAATCTTAGAGGGATTGATTGTGATTTTATTGAAGGGTCGATTCTTAATTGCGATCTTGTCGAGGAGGCCGTCGAGGGATGTTCCCGGGTGTTTCATTTGGCCGCGATGGTTTCAGTGGCCGAGTCCATGAAAGCTCCCCGCGAGTGTTTGGAACAAAACGTTCGCGGCTTGCTCAATGTTTTGGATGCCTGTGTGAAGCACTCGGTTGGAAAGTTTGTTTTCGCCAGTTCCGCAGCGGTTTACGGGAACACTCCTCAATCACCAAAAGCAGAGGATCAACTTCCTGCCCCTGAAAGTCCCTACGCCATCACTAAGCTCGATGGTGAACACTATCTGGAAATTTATCGCAAGGTCCATGGCTTGAAGTCGGCTGCGCCCCGCTTCTTTAATGTCTACGGCCCGCGTCAAAATCCAGCCGGTGATTACGCGGCCGCTGTCCCCATCTTTTTTGAGAAGGCTCTCGCTAATCAGACCATTACGGTATTTGGCGACGGTGAACAGACGCGTGATTTTATTCACGTCACTGATGTGGTCGCGGGGATTCAAAAATCCGCTGAAGAAGACGCCATCAATGGCCCCTTCAATCTTGCTTGTGGAGGTGCTACCAGTATTAACGATCTGATCTCCAGGATTCTCACGATCACCGGATCAGCTTCACAAGTTGTCTACTCGGAGGAAAGGCTCGGAGAGATCAAGCATTCACTGGCCGACATCTCAATTTGTGAGAGATTTGGAATTTCTCCAACGATAAGACTGCGCGAAGGTCTTCAAACAATGCTCCCATAAGAGCACCTTAGTCAAAAAAGTTCCCAGGTGTTGGCCCGGCAGCTCGTAAAAATACTCTTTTCTAAACTCAATGAATACTCTCGAAAAAATTTCAAATAAAGAAGCTGTGGTGGGCGTCGTGGGCCTTGGTTATGTGGGCCTTCCTCTTATTCTGGGATATGTTGCAAAGGGCTTCCAATGCCTGGGATTTGATGTTGATGGCAGTAAGATCACTTCGTTGAAGTCGGGGAAGAGTTACATCAAACACATTGATGGTAACGCAGTGAAAGAGGCAGCGGAAAGCGGGCTATTGGATGCCACGGCAGATTTTTCCAAGGCCTCTCGATGTGATGCTCTGATACTCTGTGTTCCGACTCCATTGGACTGTCATTTTGAACCCGACCTTTCGTATGTCACAAATACTCTTGATGAGATTGTACCCCACCTTCGAGAGGGGCAGATTCTCAGTCTGGAAAGTACGACCTATCCGGGCACCACGGAAGAGGAGGTCGTAACCAGAGTCGAAAAGCGGGGCCTTGTCCCGGGTGAGAGCATCTTTGTAGTCTATTCTCCTGAACGGGAAGATCCCGGGAATCCGAAGTTTTCGGCAACCAATATCCCGAAAGTTGTGGGTGGACACACCCCCGGTTGTTTGGAAGCCGGGGTGGCACTTTATGAGGCGGCCTTCGAACAAGTCGTCCCCGTTTCCTCTACCAAGGTGGCGGAACTGACGAAGCTATTGGAAAACATTTATCGCTCGGTGAACATTGGGTTGATCAACGAACTCAAAATGGCAGCGGACAAGATGGGCATTAATATTTGGGAGGCAATTGACGCGGCTGCGACCAAACCGTTTGGGTTTACGCCCTTTTATCCCGGGCCTGGCTTGGGGGGACACTGTATTCCCATTGACCCATTTTACCTGACTTGGAAAGCGCGTGAATATGGAATACACACGCAGTTTATCGAGCTTGCCGGTGAGGTGAACAGGTCGATGCCCGAGTACGTCGTTTCTCGTACGATGGAAGCCCTTAATACACGGGGAAAGGCGGTTAATGGGAGTAAGATTTTATTGCTTGGCTTGGCTTACAAGCCAAACGTCGATGATATGCGGGAATCTCCGACGTTTATTTTAATGGATCGGTTTTCGGAATTGGGAGCCGAGGTAAACTACTATGATCCCCACGTTCCTGAAATCGGTAAAACGCGGGAGCACATGGAATGGGCCGGAAAGAAGTCTCTGGAATGGAGCGAGGAGCATCTTCGAAATCAGGATGTCATCGTGATTGCGACAGATCATGCTGCCGTTGACTATAAGGCCTTGATTGAACACTCGGATCTCATTGTAGATACCCGCAATGCCTTGGCTGGATTAACATCCAAAGAGGGGCAGGTTTCCAGAGCCTAGGATGCTGCTTGAAGGCATCCGGATTTAATATTTGGCGGAAGGTGAAGAGCCGAAAAATCAGGAATGCAAGATCTTGAAGATGGCCAAATGACTCTTAATCCTCTAGTTTAAACTTATGAATTGGAAACTTGGACCGGTATTAGCCCTTCTTGTGGCTGGAGAATCCTTCGCCCAGGAGGTGCCTGAGGAATTGGAAAATCTGCAAAGGCTGTTTCGGAGCAAGATGAACAAGGAAGTTGGGCCGGTGAAGGCAATCTACCTTCGCGAACTTGCTTCATTGGAGCGGAAGCTTCTCGCAACCGGAAGGAAAGAAGAGGCTTCCCAGGTGAACGCGGAGAAGCAGGCATGGCAGGACGGAAAAGTGATCGATATGAAGATCATTCGTCCGAAGCCGCCGAAAATTAATTTGCCGCTGAAAGAATTACTGCCGGGGTCAGTGTGGGAGTATCGAATCGACAGTAATGGGGTCGTGGCCAATCGAGGGCATATTTTTTTCTTGCCGGGAGGAAAGCTGAACCTTGCCGTGCCGAATGGCGGACTGGGCACCTGGAAAATTGACAAAGACAACAAAGTCATTTTTAAGGTAGGGAGCTACCCGGCAGCGGTGATTCAATTCAGCGATGATCGTCAATCGTTTTCAGGGCAAGCCGATCTTATCAAAAGGTTTGGCAAGCTCTTTGCACTTCCAATTCGGAAGTGAATTGGCGGAACTTTAGAATTAATGAAAAAAATTTCAGTGGTGATCGGGACTCGTCCCGAAGGGATCAAGCTTGCACCCGTTGTTTTGGCTCTGCAAAAGCTGCCACATTTCGAAGTTGAAGTTTGTGTCACGGGCCAGCATCGCACGATGCTGGATCAGGTCCTTGAGGTTTTTGGAATCACTCCAGATGCAGATTTGGAGCTTATGCAGCCCGGACAAACCCTCCCTTCCCTGACCGCGCGTGCAGTTGAAAAGCTGGACAAGTATTTGGAGAATGCAAAACCAGATTTTTTATTGGTGCAGGGTGATACCACGACAGTTTTTTGCGGTGCTCTCGCTGCTTTCTATCGCCAAATTCCGGTGGGGCATGTTGAAGCGGGATTGAGGACTGGAAACCTTTACAGCCCTTGGCCAGAAGAAGGAAACCGGAAGTTGGCGGGTGTACTCGCCAGTCTTCACTTTGCACCCACAGAGTGTAGTCAGCAAAATCTTCTCCAGGAAAATGTTGATTCATCGACAGTTTTTGTGACTGGAAATACCGTTATTGATGCTCTTTTGTATGCTAGGGATTTGGTCAAGAGCGATCCTCCCCGCATTGATGACCTTCCCGACCACCTTCAGCCAGGTGCCGATTCAGATCGGCGCATGGTTCTTATCACGGGGCATCGACGTGAGAATTTTGGGAGTGGTATGGAATCAATCTGCAGGGCGATTGCCCGGTTGGCGGAAGACTTTCCCGAAACGGATTTTGTCTATCCGGTTCATTTGAATCCCATGGTCAGGGAACCAGTTGCCGCGATTCTTGGTCCCGTTTCCGGATCAGAGGCATCTGGTGGAAATGTTTATTTGATCGAGCCCGCGTCTTATCTGGAATTTGTTGGCCTGATGGACCGGAGCTATGTGATCCTCACTGATTCGGGTGGTGTTCAGGAAGAGGGTCCCAGTCTGGGAAAACCAGTTCTCGTCATGAGAGATTGTACGGAGCGTCCCGAGGCGGTTGAAGCAGGAACGGCAAAACTTTTGGGGACTGATGAGGGAAGAATTGTGGAAGGGGTTTCGGACCTTTTGAACTCTGATGAGAGTTATCAAAAAATGTGTTCTTCACGGAACCCCTATGGTGATGGGAAGTCATCAGAAGAGATTGGAATAATTCTCTCCCAGTTTCTAGGAGAGAACGAATAACGAATGTCGGCCAAGACAAAAAAAGATTCCCTTCTGGTCGTGGCGGGAACCGGGTTTTTACGGGCATACTCGGGGACGCTTTACCTGGTTCAAGGGCTGGAGAGAGAAGGTTGGGACTGTAAAGTTCTCGTTGGCGCAAGTGAGGCTGACGAATCAGAGTACCGGGAAGTCGGAGTAACGATCGTCAGGTTGCCGCTCGCCGGCCGCTTTGCCGGACCTCTGAGACGGGCCAAGGTTTTTTGGAAATTGCTTTTTGCACGACGAGTGGTTCTTACAGAAAACACCTACCTACTTGAGGCTGCAGTAGCTAAAGTAATACTACGAAACCGGTTGAAGTTGGTTCATTTTTGTCAGGAGCTTCAGTTGGAAAAAGATTATCCCCACATTCCCCGGATTTCCCTATTAAACAGAGTGGCAACCTACTCGGATTTGGTGATCGATGTTGAACCCAATCGGGCTAGGTCCCGCAGAAAATATTTAGGGTTGAATCATGATCCATGGGTTCTGCCGAATACCATTCCCGTTGATATTTTACCGGAGAGGGCGCCGAAAGGTGGGCTGTGTCAATTGGCCGAATGTGAAATTTCGAATGATCTTCCCATCGTGATCCACATGGGTGGGATTGGCGCCGAAAAGCCTTTGGAAAGGCTGATCATGATGAGCAAGCTTTGTTCCCAATCGCATTTCTTCCTCGCTTTTTGCAATGGAACTCCAAAGCAAGTGAACGATCTTTCGAGAGAGGCGGGCGAGCATCTACCCGCGAATCGTTTCAAAATATGCGGCCCTAGAAAGCGGGCTGACCTTTTGGCATCGGCCTGGGAGGCCGATGTAGGAGTCATCGATTATTCTCCCAGCGTTGAGGATACAGACAACCAGCGATTTTGTGCACCGACCAAACTTTATGAGTTTATGGCATCGGGGCTGGCCGTGCTCGGATCAGATAATCCTTCTCTCGAAAACATTATTGAAATCGAGGCCTTTGGGCAGTGTGCCAAGGAAGGCACGGCTGATTCCCTGGCATCTGCATTGGGAAATATACTTTCGGATCACCAAGCGCTTCTCGGTATGAAGGAACGAGCACGTCAGTCATTCGAATCCACTCACTGCTATGAAAAATGTGGAGAGCCGGTCGTAAAAAAACTCTCCGCTTTTTTTAAGAACCAACTCCAATAACCATTATGACGCATCTGCACCTTATAGCCGGGGCTCGGCCAAACTTTATGAAAATTGCGCCCTTGATCCGCGAGATTCAGAAGTATCCCGAACAAATCAGCTATTCCTTGATTCACACCGGTCAGCATTACGATTCAGCAATGAGCGATGTGTTTTTCAAAGAGCTGGGAATTCCCGATCCTGATGAGCATCTGGATTGCGGGGGTGGTTCCCATGGAGAGCAGACTGCGAAAATTATGGTGGCATACGAAAATCTGGCTTTAAAAGACCGACCTGATTTTGTCGTGGTCGTTGGTGATGTGAATTCGACTTTGGCGTGTTCGATTGTCGCAAAGAAATTAAACATCAAAGTTGTTCATATCGAAGCGGGTTTGAGAAGTGGTGATCGAGAGATGCCCGAGGAGATTAATCGACTGGTGACTGATGCGATCTCGGATCTCTATTTTGTGACCGAAGAGGCCGGGCGGGACCACTTGCTTCGGGAAGGTCAGTCCGAGGACATCATTCACTACGTCGGCCATGTCATGGTCGACAATTTGTTCTTTCAAGTGGCGAAGCTTGAGAAGGGAGATGAATTGGTTCCGATCTCCTCTGACTATAAATCCAAGCACGAAAAATATGGAGTCATTACACTTCACCGACCTTCCAATGTCGACGAACCGGAAACATTTCAAGATCTCGCGGAAGCCTTGAAAAAGATTTCCAAGGATCTGCCTTTGGTGTTCCCGGTCCATCCGCGGACCCGCCAAAAGATGGAGGAATTTGGAATCGATCTTGGAGAGAGGGTGACTCTTCTTGATCCCCAAGGGTACATGGAGTTCCTCAATCTCTGGAAAGATGCGGTGGTGGTCTTGACGGATAGTGGCGGGCTCCAGGAAGAAACGACGGCACTCGGAATTCCCTGCCTTACCCTGCGTGAAAATACCGAACGACCGGTGACCGTGAGCGAAGGAACGAATCAATTGATGGGTGTGGACGTTGTGAAAATTTTGGCGGCGGCCAGTAAAATTATTGAGGGTACGACAAAAGAAGGGAAGTGTCCCAAATTTTGGGATGGCAAGGCGTCCGAGCGGATTGTGGCTGCCATCCTTGCATCTCTCTAGGTTGGCGAATCTAACAAGGAATTGGTTTCCTCATGAATTGCGGTGTCTGAATCCAACTCAAAAGATCTTAAGCAGGCCGCAATTGTTGGTGGTGCCTGGGGAGGGGTTTCCAGATTGGTTCGGGTAGTCTGCCAGCTGGCTTCAATCATTTTCCTGTCTCGCTTGCTCACTCCCGAGGACTTTGGGGTGGTGGCGACAGTTGTGAGTCTCGTCACAGTGGTCAACTTGCTGAGAGAGCTGGGCTTGGCTCATGCCATCGTGCAACAACCTAAAATTGACAACGATGAACTGAATTGCCTTTTTAAGTTTACCTGTCTTCTGGGAGTTGGGCTTTTTGCCACCTCGATCCTGATTGGATATGGAGCCAGTTGGTTCTTCGGGGACAGTCGATTGGTTTACCTGGCACCATTTTATGGTTTGGCCTCTAT
>NZGD01000204.1 GCA_002690925.1 Rhodopirellula sp. | reverse complement strand
GAACACGGGGAGTCTGATCCGGCTCAAACTCGGCGTTTCGAAGCACGTTCCCAGGCATTCGATCCTTTGAATGTCGAGTCAAGTGGTTTTTCCATTGATCCCGTCAAGTTGCGGGATGCTGTCGTTTCATCGGCGGATCGGAAGGCTTTGATCGCCAGGTTGAATGAAGAGTATCCCATGATGATTCCCGATTGGTTTCTCGTGGATCAATGCATCAGGCGTGGCAAGGACAGTTGCCTATTACGAGGTCGTGATGATGTTCGTGGTATGCCTGTTGCCATGAAGATTGTCCGCATACCTTCTCGGATGGCTGATCAGGAGGTAATCGATCTGCTGGATGTATGTGAAGCAGCTTCGCGTGTGCAGAATCGTCACTGGATTGCGCCGCAGATGGCCGCAGTGCAAATGGGAATTTTGGGCGTGATTCGCCCGTGGTTATTTGCCAATGCATGGGAGCCAAACTTTCTTTCAAGTTCGTTCGGCAATGCTGATTCTGCTGAGGACATCACTCAGACCTTGCATGGTAATGCCAGGCATCATGCCAGTCACAACGACGCTGGTTCCCCAAGGAAAATCATTTTGCGCCGCTTGAAACAGCTGGCCACAGTTGCCTTCGCCGTCGAATCAGCTCATCGGTCAGGAGCAACCCATGGTGCAATTCACGCTGGCAACCTTGCGATTGACCATCAAGAGAATGTTTGCATCTTCGATGCGACATCAACTCTCATTGCATTGCAGCGGTGGTTTGATAACAAGTCTACAGCCATGCAAAGTCTGGACCAACGGATTCACTCGGACGTTGAGGATATGGTGAACCTGGTACACGATACAGCCAACTGGATTCCCACACCTGCGGCTGAGCAGTTAGTCAAGCAAGTGCGGAGCTGCGTTTCAGATATGGGGGAATCACCATTGACTCGAATCGGTGAAATTCTTTTGCAATATGCAGATGACTATCAACCAAGTGACTATCAACCCAGTATTCGCAATTCACGTGTCAACGCAGATGTACGGTGGCGGACCCGGCTTGCGCGTTGGTTGTCGTGAAGCAACTGATCCGTATGGATTTCGATCAACAGACGGAATTGGTGGCGAATGAAGTGTTTGTGATCTGCCAGCAAAACAGGTTTCCGTGCAATGGATCTGCTACCATGGGTTGATCAGGTCAATGCGTCCTCAGCCGTGGAGATCAGTGCATGCGGATCAACTGCCCCAGTTGCGAGAAATCTCTGTCGCTTGGTCAGCCGAAAATGGGACGTTATCGACCCAAATGCAAGTATTGTCATGAACCATTTGACTTGCGCATTGCCGCTGATGGGACGCCTGTCTTGGGACTGAAGTCGGGTGCAACGCAGCATTCTTCCGAGCAAGGTGTGACAGTTGAAAGCCAGGAAAAACCATCCAAAGTAGCAAGGGACGGTGATTCAGCGAATATCCCTCACCGGTTGGGCGGGTATCGGGTTTTGCGTCTTTTGGGACGTGGTGCCATGGGTACGGTTTATGAGGCCAAACAGATTTCTCTGGATCGTTTGGTTGCTCTGAAAACGATTCGGGGACGGATGGCTGACAATCCTGCCTCGCTCGCGCGATTCACACGGGAGGCGTATGCGGCTGCGCAGCTGACTCATCACAACGTCGTTCAAATCTATGACTTTGGAGAAGACACTGGTCTCCACTTTTTCAGTATGGAGTGGGTGCGTGGTGGGCCGCTCGATCATTTGATTCGAGAGAAAGGACGCCTCGAATCAAGACTCGCCGCCAGCTATGCGGTACAAGCTGCACGTGGGCTGCAATTTGCACATCAGCATGGAATGGTGCACCGAGATATTAAGCCAGCGAATCTCCTGGTGACTGAGGATGGAATAATCAAAGTTGCAGATTTGGGACTTGTGAAGATACCAGATCATGGTGATGCGGATTCTGAATTTGATGCTGCTGTTGATTTGGTGAGCGGTACCAAAGTCACCTTGCAGGGCACCGCGGTGGGAACTCCCGCTTACATGGCACCTGAGCAGAGCGTGGATGCAGCTGGGGTAGATGGCCGCGCTGATATTTATTCACTGGGTTGCACAATGTTCTTTATGCTTGCAGGACGACCGCCGTTTGAAGGGACGGTTGTGTCCGATGTAAAAGAACAACATGCGACCGCGCAACCTCCCAAGTTGACTGAGATCAATCACCGAGTGCCGGATGAACTGCAGCAGATCGTATCGAGGGCAATGGCAAAGCATGCTGACCAACGATACGAATCGTTGGCAGGGATGATCCGTGATCTGGAATCCTATCTCGGACTGGCCGAGGAAAGTGACTTTTCACCGAGCTCGCAGCAGGTGGATATTTGGGAGGCAGTTGCGAATAAGTACCGCGAAGCAACAGGCATGGAGTCCCTGTCGGCACTGCTGCCGTGGGTGTGTTTTGCCGTCTCGATTGGGTTGACGTGTGTATTGGTATGGGTTGGTGCAGGGCCACGATGGGTGCTGACGGGAATCGGGGTGATCCTGGGAGCTGTGGTTGGCAGCCTGGTGCTGCGCGTACGATTGTCGCACAGCCCGATTGTTGATCACATTCGAAAATGGCTCGGCGCATGGTCTCGATGGGATTGGGGCGTGACCTTGATGAGCATGTTGACGGTTTCAGTGTTTGTCTTGTTTTTTGGATTGTGGCCCGGCTTGTTGATCGGATTTCTGTTCGGTGCGGCGATTGGATTTTGCAACGATCGATTGCTGGTCTTGCCGGTTTGGAAGGCACAACGCGGCCCTTTGGCAGAGGCGGAACGCTTGATTCGAGATTTGCGAATCAGCGGTACCGATGAAGACGGCTTGCGAACATTCGTGGCCCGCTACAGTGGACGAGGTTGGCAAAGTCTCTATGAGGCGTTGTTTGGTTATGAGTCACTTTTGCAAATGCGAGAAAAACTCACGCGTGATTCATCATTTACCGGACCCACCAATGTGAAATCACTTCGTGATCGCGTTTGTTCGTTGCTTCGTCAGAAGACTGAGGAGCATAAGAAAATACGGGATCATCAACGCTTGGCAGCAATCGAAGAGCGTGGGTTGGCACGAGAGGGATTGTCAGCGAATGAAGCCCGTGATCGTGCATGGCAGATTGCTGCGGCAGTGATGGAACACACAAAGGTAGAATCTGGCTCCGAATTGTCTCCGATGTCTGCGAGTGCTCAGGCTGCAGCTCAGAAACGAGCACGAATGAAGCAGATGATCGCCGACGCGCGAAGTGGGAAGTATCAACGCGAACGGGAACCGTTGGTCGCTGCTCGCTTCGCATTAAGCGGGCAGACGCGAGTTTTAGTTGGATTTCTGTTGCTCACCCTCTTTGCTCTTCTTGGAAATGCTCAAGGGTTGTTTGAGCAGTTCAAAAAGATTGATGCATTGGGAACCGTCAACAGTGGAGATCTTGATCAGGTTCGTAATGCATTGAAGGGTGCAGCAGCCACGGCCGCGAGCAAGGAAGCAAGTACCTCGCTGGTCGTTTGGGATGTTCAAATCTGGTCACTTGGATTGGCTGGGATCTTGTTGGTTCTCTCAGGATTCGTTTCAGGATGGCGCATGACCCCCTTTGCTGCTGTTGCTTCCCTGGTGATCTTGTTTGGGCCTGCATTTGGGATTCCCGGTTGGACGCCATCAGTGCCCTCTTGGCTGGTTGCGGCAGCGATTGGAGCCGTGATCTACCTGCCCGGAGTGATCTGGGGAGAACGGCCGGATGCTTGAAGTGCTTGATTTCAAACATGGGATTCAAACAACGCAACGCCACCGGTGGGCCAGGTGCTTGAACACTGTCGAGTTATGAAAACTGTCGATTCATGAACGCCAGCCTGAAAGCCGCGCAGCTTTGGCTCGCTTGTTCCTGGCGGTTCAGTAGAAATCTCTATACAGGTGCTTTTCACAGTTTAATTTTGCGCAGCGGCATCATCTGCTGCGGCAGGCATCTTCGCTCTTGGCGGGGAAGAGATCATATAACCTGACCAGAACAGCGGCTGTTTGCCGGTCAGACCCTCGCTTTCGTGTTCAGCCTGTGTCAGTAGCGGTTCGCCTGCGGGATCAAGATTTGTGCCTAGTAGCACCAGCTTGGCTCGCTGCCATGATTCATTCATTCCGATGAAAGGCAATTCCTGCAGGAACTCTTTCAACAGAATGGCTGTTGAGTTGCCACCGACAGCCCAGCGACTGATCAAAACGTTACGAACTCCGGCGACATTGAGCGTAGTAAGTGTGCCGAAAACTTCGGAGCCATCTCCCATACGTCCCACACCGACTGGGGTGCGGAAGCCTGCAAGGACTACATTCGTCGGTACCTGAGTGGGAAAACGTAACCATGCTGCCAGATTTCCAAGTGGATTTCCTTGTTCATAAGGCGCCATGGGTGTGAGCAGGATATCGCTGGTGTTCGGTGTCTGTGGGGCAGCAATTGCCAGGTGACCAATTTCGCTGCCCATCAGTGCGGTGGGGGTATTGTTGGCATCGGGGAGACGGACTGGGTCAGTGACAACCTCGACAATGGAGTCTGCAATTTGTTGATTCAGTTCAAGGTCGCGTGGTGCAAAAAACTTACCTGTTGCGATTCCTATTTTATTCGAGGCTGGGGTTGCCGAAACTGGTCGTAGAGCCAACGCCGGAGTTGCGGCGTAGCGAATTTTGATCTGTTCACCAAATAGCGGTGAATCTGCTTCCAGAAAAGGCAGCAAGTCGAAGGGTAAATACCACAGAGGCCCGTCAGGTACGATAATCAGCTCATCAAATTTCTCTGATGTGATGGTTGTGTCTTCAGGAATCAGAAGTCGTCTTAATTTAACAGCATCCTCCTTCCATGACTCATCCTCAGGAATGCGATCTCCGCGGGTTTTTCCCACCCCGATTCCTCGCAGGACTTTGGCAATTTCAGACGGAATACGATTGCTGCCGTTGACCGTCCACATCACAATTTTGTTCTTGGCTGACAGCGTTGCGTAAACTCGCTTGCCGACAGAGGTAAAGGTCAATAGACCCGTCTTGGGCGGTAGGCTGGCAGCGGGAGCTTTTTCTTCGAGGGTTGGCAAGGTCACTTGCGGCAAATGAATCCGTGACAACGCTGCCACGCACGCTTTTGTTTCTGCAGTGTTCATTGCAGCGAGAGTTGGTTTGCCGGCGATGGCAGTTGCTTTAATAACCTCATTGATTGGATTTCCCGGGGCATTTTTCATCTTTGCGATAGCCGGTGGTAAGTCTGCTTCATCGGCTCTAGCGATGGCCCGAACCTGAGCGATTCGTCCTCCCAGTGGTAGTTGACGGTGAAATCGTGCTGCCAGCATGCTGTCGATTGCCTGAAGTAATTTTTCGCCATAGCCAGTCGTTGCGGCTAAGTTGACTCGGTTCACGTGGGCGGCCGAAGTATCAAGCATGACCGCAGCTAACCCATCAACAGGATCACGTCGCCAGACTTCAACGGGAGGATCTTCACAATAGTCTTCCAATAACTTTGTGATCGTGTTGTCGGCCCGAGAATTGCCGATGGCTTGTTGTATCAGGTTGAATTGATACACACGTGGCATCGATACCAGAACCTGACGCCGGTTACGGGTGTTCAATGCAAAGGTGAGCATGGGTACCAAGGCTTTGTCCAAGGCCGATGATAACGTGCCGGTGATCGTTGATCCTGAGGCTGCTGCAATGCGGCTGCGCACGTAGGCGGCATAGGCGTTGAAGCGAGGGACTGTAACATCACGCCGGTTTGCGAGTGCTTCCGCGTTCGCGAGCAGTTTCGTCGCCATCTCAAGATTACCGGCGGTTACGGAAGCATCAGCTCCGGCGATGAGGCAATGCAAGGTCGCAAATCTTGACTCGCGAACGAGGGCACCTGCCACTAGGCTGGCTGACTCGGCAAGTGAACTCGCCTGCTGTGGATTCGCACTACCTGCCGCCAGTTGAAACGCTTCACCAATGAATTCCAATTGCCCTAACGCGGCGGAAACATGAACGGTTCTCATTGCAGCAGGAATCGCAGTGTCTGGCTTCTTGCTTCCGACCAATGCATTGGTTGCTGCCAACATTGTGATTGCAGACAGCGGATGCACGGTTCCACCATAAAATCCCATGCTCGGTGCGTCACTGATGATTCTTTGGTCATCGCGTCTTCCAAAGTAACCTACGCTACGGGCGGCCCCGATCATGGTCTTCCCGATTTGTGGCGGCATGACCGCCGGGTACTTGATCGAGTCCAGTAGCAAATTGGCGCCTGGATCGTTTGCGGTCAGCGGACCCAATAAAACACGACGGCGATAGGATGCGATTGCAATGCCTCGCATGATTTCCGCGACATCCATGTTCCGGTAAGTCAATGATTCGATAGCGCCTCCCTGACGTAATACGTCGGCTGTGACTTGTTGGCCTGATGCAACAGGCAGTCTTTCTCGAAACGAAGCGACTTGGATCGCGGCAGCATCCGGCCACAAAAAAGCACGCTTTGACACAGCAACTCCCGGTTGAATTGCGTTATTCCAATTCACACCCCTCAGGAATTTGTGACGACTCAAAATCTGAATGATCTGATCAGCATTCTGCCGACAGCTAGGTAGGTCGCCCATCTGCCAGTAACACTCGCCCAGCATGGCCAGTCCCGGGATCGCATCGACGTAACGTCCCTGAGGGTCGCGCCGCCCGCCTCTTACTGATGCTTCGAATAAATCAAAGGCTGATTTCAGGTCACCAGCGCGATAAGCTTCCAAACCTATGTAGTACTCTCTCGTAGGATACTGACCCGTCGGTTCCACGCTAGTTAGCGGAATACCACTGCCATTATTCACCGCATTGGAGCGATTGGGTGGTTGACCATTGCCATTATTCCCTATGCCATTTCCGTTGCCGAACTGTGCGTGGGTTGAGTTGGATTCCAGCAGCAGCAAACTGACCAGCAAACAGAATACGGGCCGAATACGCGTAAACCACGGTGAGTGCGAATGCGGATGATCAAGACAATGGCACGGCATAGATTGACGCGTGATAGATCGACGCATAGTGAGCACCAGTTCGCTGCAGGGTAAATGGAATTGGTTGTCAAACGAAACAGGTTAATGCGAAGTAAGATGGAGCGATGAGTAACGCGTGATGTTTAAGCTCAACCTCACACAATCTGACGAGTATCAGTGTACGGTTGAGGACTACTGTCTAGAAACTACTTATCAACCGTGGACTTCGTTGACCTTTTCCACATGGACCTTTTCCACATGTGCTTGTTTGAAAAACAAAATTTGAACATTTTCTGAGTTGTAGCGTGACAGGCAACGCCTCATTCCGATTACTGTTGTATCGAGATTGCATCGCAAACGAAGATTCACGCATCAACGCATCGCAAAATCAGCAACAAAGGAGTCATCTGCTTCAACCCTTTAGTTTAGAGGGTGTCACTAGAGCGGGAGACGAAAATTTGTTGAGCTGGCTTTGAAAGTTGCGAAACGGGCGGAATTTGGTGCGATCTTTAACAAAAACGTTGAATTGAACTTGTGGGAAGGGGGTTAGAGAAGTGTCTGGAGACGTGAATCCCTTTGCTCCGCCCGAAACCGATCCTGAACTCTCAGACGCGTTTAGGATTGAGGATAGCACGCGAAAACCGGCTTCGCTGACAAAAGTCGCCGTCCGTTGGTTCCTCGTCTGCTCTGTGAGCGCCGCCCCGAGTTTTTTCCTGGGTCAAGGAGCCAGTAATGGACAGTTCGCCGCCATGACCCTGGGAGTGTTCGTTTTTGCGGTCGGTTACACCCTTCTCGACTACAAAACAGCTTCTACCCGCATTCGCCAAAAGCGACTCATTTCGATCACCTTGCGAGTGGTTTATGTGACACGAATGCTGCTCACCCTGTTTTTTCCGATTGGAATGACAGTCGATCTCCTCTGCGGGTTTTTATCGCTGGGTGCCACTGAGTTCCTGTTTGGAAGCACCGCGGTTCAAACGTTTCCAGGAGCGTTTTTGACCACGCTCACTCAGGGAGTGGTCCTGAACGTGGTTTTAGCTATCTACGGTTTGCTGGTGATAGGTGTGATCATGCTATTTTCGCCACTGTTCAATTCCACGTTGGGTCGTTCAACCGTTAAGTCAGAACAGTAGTTCGACTCTGTCTCCGGAACCTGTTTTGCTGGTGGGACTGATACTCCGCCGGAGCCTGTTACTTCTCCCAGATCGAACTGCGTCAGAACGACTTTTGGCTCTGAAATTGGCTGTGCTGACGGAGAGTCATGCACACGAGTTTTGTCTGCCAAGGTCCTACGTAGTCCACGCGTTTGGGGCGAACACACTTGCAATTTCGCGAGGGAATGCTTCCTAACATTCCTTGCGACAGCGATGTTTTTATTGTGCAAGGATTTTTGTTCGGTCTTAAAGTGTTGCTTGTAAACAACTTAGGTAGATTCAGGAATGCCCTGAGCGTGGTCGAACGCAAAGGCTCGGAGCAGGAGTAATAATCACAGTTGACCCATTTTCCCTAAACGCGTAACTTTAGCTACTGAAACAAGTTAGGGCTGGTTTGCACGCGGCGGATTTTGAGCGTGACGACCGAGGTGAACAGGAATCACCTCTCATCCACATTTTGATGGGAGTGGAATCTCTCTCGCTTCGCGTTCAGGTTTCTGAGTCGGGCTGGATACTCTCCGGTCCGAGCAGGGAATGTCCGTTTCGTGTCATGTGCTTGTATTGGCACCATTCCTTTACAGGCCCGTTCCTTTACAGGCACCGTTCCTTACAAAGGCACCGTTCTTTAATCGACAAACGTTCCTGAGCAAACGTTCTGAGTAAACGTTCTGAGTAAACGAGACGCTTTTGAGGCTCGCTTGCTCAACCTAAGCAATCAATCCAATTCGATCTCAACCGGTCCTCGCGACCATTCATTTAACCAAAACGATATGTCTGTTCTTGAAAAAATCTGGGACCTACTGGGTGTTCTGTTCGGTGGGCTGTTTGCGGTAGTCGAACGGACTGTGACAAAAGTGTTTGGCTCAGCCAACGACCGTCAGGTCGAAAAATTCAAGTCTCGCGCTGAAGAGATTGGTGAGCTGGAGTCACACTATACCTCCATGACCGACGAGGAGCTTCGTGGTCAGACGGATGTGTTACGCAAACGCTTGCGTGAAGGCGAGACGTTGGATGACATTCTGGCTGATGCGTTTGCTGTTTGCCGTGAGGGCGGCAAGCGTTTTCTGAGCATGCGTCATTACGATGTCCAATTGATCGGTGGCATGGTGCTTCATTCAGGTGGCATCGCCGAAATGGTGACGGGAGAAGGAAAGACACTGGTGGCCACGCTGCCTGCTTACCTCAATGCTTTGGAGGGTAAGGGTGTGCATGTCGTGACCGTGAATGATTACTTGGCACGTCGTGACATGGAGTGGATGGCGCCGCTGTACATGAATCTTGGATTGACAGTCAACGCGATTCAGTCAGGCATGTCCACGGCTGAAAAACAGGCTGCCTACATGTGTGACATCACTTACGGAACCAACAACGAGTTTGGTTTTGACTACCTTCGTGACAACATGCGGCCCGCTTCCAAAGGCGATGATCGTTATTCACGAGATGCGCAGCAGTGCCAGGGAGGCTTGAATTATGCCATCATTGACGAAGTGGATAACATTCTGATCGATGAAGCACGAACCCCGTTGATAATCAGTGGGCCGGCTGACTTGGACATGGGCCGTTATCAGGAGGCCAATCGTGTTGCCGGGCAACTCGTTAAGGAAAAGCATTTCACGGTTGATGAGAAACAGCACAACGTTGCTCTCACCGATGACGGGGTGCGCGAAGCTGAAAAATTGGCAGGGGTCGAAAGTTTCTATACAGCTGGAAATATGGAATGGCCTCATCTGATTGACAATTCGCTCAAGGCTCATTTCCTTTACAAACGCGATGTCAATTACGTTATCAAAGATCGGCAGGTCGTGATTGTTGACGAGTTTACGGGTCGTTTGATGGAGGGGCGGCAGTGGAGTGATGGTCTGCATCAGGCAGTCGAAGCGAAAGAAGGTGTTCCCATCAAACAGGAGACACAAACGTTCGCTACCGCATCCTTGCAGAATATTTTCAAAATGTATTCCAAGCTGTCAGGCATGACCGGAACTGCGATGACGGAGGCCACTGAGTTCTTCAAAATCTATGGTCTTGATGTGGTCGCGATACCCACCAATCGTGAGCTTGAGCGTATTGAGTTTGCCGACAAGATTTATATGACTGAGGAGTATAAATTCAAAGCTCTCGCAAGAGACGTAGAGCGTGCTCACAAGTGGGATGTTCTGATTCACAATCGGACTGATGTGCCAGACCACCGTGAAGAGCACAGCAAGTCACCTGAAAGTTGGGGGCTGATCAAAGAAGAGAATGAAGAATACATCGACATCGTTCTGAAAAACGAGAAAAAGCCAACGCGTTTTGAGAAAAGCGATGTCGTGGCAGTTGAACGCAAAGGACGGCCGGTCCTGATTGGTACGGTCAGTATCGAAAAGAGTGAGCGTCTGTCCGCACTGCTTGAACGACGTGGAATCAAGCACGATGTCTTGAACGCAAAGCAGCACGGCCGCGAAGCAGATATTGTTGCTCAGGCAGGCCGACTCAATGCGGTGACGATTGCAACCAACATGGCGGGGCGCGGTACAGACATCATTCTTGGTGGTAATCCAGAGACCATGGCGTGGGCGCAGTTGCAGCATGAATATCCGACACGACTTGAAGTGCCCGATGATGTTTGGAATGCACTCGTAAAAGAAATTGACGATCGAGAGAAAATGAGTGAGGAGGGTCAGGTCGTTCGCGAAATTGGCGGTCTTTATGTGCTCGGTACTGAGCGACATGAATCACGGCGAATTGACCTTCAGCTTCGAGGTCGCTGTGGTCGTCAGGGTGATCCGGGATCCAGCAGATTCATTCTGTCGCTGGAAGACGACTTGATGCGGATCTTTGCTGGTGATTTTGTCAAAACAATGATGGGCAAACTGGGGATGGGCGAATCTGAGCCGATCGAATCCAAGTTGGTCTCTCGCAGGTTGGAAGCTGCCCAGAAGAAGGTCGAAGAACGAAACTACGAAATTCGAAAGAGCCTGCTCGATTATGACGAGGTCATGGATGAGCAAAGAAAACGTGTTTACCGCTATCGGCAGAACCTGCTAGACGGGCATAGCTCGCGAAATATGGTGCTTGATCTGGTCGAAGGACAAATCAACAAGTTTGTCGAAACCTTCCTCGATCCGAATTACGGTGTCGAGTCATTTGCTGCTTACGCTGGTGGACAACTCGATTGTCAATTGGAACCACGCGATTTCCTGAATATGGATTTCAAAATGGCCAGTAGCTACGCACACGATCAAGCGGAAAGGCAGGTTGAAGTTACTGCCGCCGAGATTGTTGAAGAGAATCTTCCTGAGGAGATGGAGGATGAATGGAATTGGAAAGCCCTGGTGAATTGGGCGAATACAAAACAAGGTGGCAATTACCAAGAGCATCAGTTGAAACGCATGGAACGCGATGAATTGATCGATGAGCTGATCAAACGCGCACAGAGCCGAATTGCTGCAATTGATATCAGCGAGGGCGCCCCGATGCTGGACGCTGACTTTGGGCTGCGCACTCTTGGTGCATGGATGAGGCACAAATTTGGTATCGAAACCACGCTCGACGAATTCCGTGATGTAGAAGATCGACGCAGCGTTGCTAATGAGTTATATCGACGTGCTGAGGAAGCGTACAATTCAAAGGAAGCAGAGTATCCCGTTTTGACGGGATTGTCCCGTTTCACCGAGAAACAAGGTGCACAAGTCTCGTTAGATCGTGATGGATTGGTTGAATGGGTCTCACGCCGATTCCAAGTGAATCTGAATGCAGATGAAGTACGTCTGAATCGTGATGAACTCAAAACCCAGTTGATCCAATACAGTCTTCAAACCGGTGGGGCTGCCGAACGACAGTCCCAAACTGCCGAAAGCAAAGTCAGTGACTTGTTTGGTGCAGCCAGCGAAGAGACGACAGCCGCAGTGGCTAGTGGAGGAAATGGAAGCCTCGACGCACTCACGCAGTGGTTGGCTGGTGAGTTGGATTATCACGTTGCCAAAGAGGATTTATCCAGAATGAACCGTGGGGAGCTGGCCCTGACGGTGGGTGGAGCTGTCGATGATCGATTTCACCCGGAAATGAGGAGAATGGAACGGCAGGTGCTGCTGCAAATTGTCGACGATGCTTGGAAAAACCATCTCCTGACGATGGACCATCTTCGGAGCAGTGTTGGTCTCAAAGGCTACGCACAGATGGATCCCAAGGTTGAGTACAAACGTGAGGGGATGCGTTTATTTGAGTCGATGTGGGAATCGATCGGGGAACGTGTGACCGATTTGATCTTCCGAATGGAGTCTTCGCTTAATGAAGATTTCATTCGCAGCACTTGGGTCGAGGGGCAAGCAAGGCATGATGAGGCTGCTTCAGCTGGGGGTGGTGCTGATTCAAATACAGCCGGTCAGCAGGCTGCTCAAGCAAGCAATCAAAAGGAGCAGGCCAAGGCTGAACCGATTCGTAACAAAGGGCCGCGTGTGGGACGCAATGATCCCTGTCCCTGCGGAAGTGGAAAAAAGTACAAAGCCTGCCATATGCGAACGCAGGGCTGAGCGAGGAATCGCGATCGCGGTAGGGGACGGAAAGGAATCCGATGTTGGCAAACCTGCTTTATGTAACAGCGCTCATGCTGCTCTCGCCGGTCATTCTGTACCGGATGATTCGGCATGGACGGTACAGAAGAGGTGTGCGGCAGAAACTATGGGGTTTGTCCAAAGCAGAGGCCAAAGCCATCACACGCGGGCGACGGTGTGTATGGATTCATGCCGTGAGTGTCGGGGAAGTCAATCTACTTCCCCGTTTGATCAACGAACTGGAGGTTGAGACGACATTGCCCGTCGTTGTCAGTACCTCGACAGACACGGGTTACGATCTCGCCGTGCAGCGGTTTGGAAGCCAGCGTGTTTTCTTCTGCCCCCTCGACTTCACTTGGGCTGTGCGACGTACCCTGCGTGGTCTTAATCCTGTGCAGCTTGTTCTGGCTGAATTGGAGCTGTGGCCAAATCTCATTCGGATCGCTGCCAATCAAGGATGTCCCGCTATCATCGTTAATGGGCGTCTGAGTGAACGTAGTTGCAGAGGGTACCAAAGATTCCGAAGGTTTACAGAGCCGATTTTCCAATGTTTGCATCGGGTCGCGTGTCAGGATGAGACCTCACGAACAAATTTTGTAGCGTGTGGTACTGATCCGGAACGATTGGAAGTCACTGGCTCGATGAAGTTTGATGATGCGCCCGAAGATCGTGATGTACCGGAAGTCCGTCAGAGAAAAGTTTGGGCGGGGGTCGATGCATCCCACCATGTATGGGTAGTCGGGAGCACGCAGGAAGGTGAAGAGCAGATGGCGATTTCTGCATTTTTGGAATTGCGCGCGCGCCACCCACAGCTCAGGCTTGCCTTGGTACCTCGACATAAAGAAAGGTTTGATCGGGTTGCCGGTATCGTTACCCAAGCGGGTTTGGAGCTGCGTAGACGCTCGGAAACTCAACTGCCGAAATCAGGGACTTGGCCGTCAAATGAGGTCATCCTCGTTGATACTATCGGTGAGCTAAGGCATTGGTGGGGGATCGCTGATATCGCGACGGTGGGCGGGAGTTTTGGTGACAGGGGTGGCCAAAATATGCTCGAGCCGGCTGGCTATGGATGCGCTGTTTCTTTCGGGCCAAACACCAAGAATTTCAAAGAAATTGCCGGGGGGTTGGTTGAGGCCCATGGAGCCCTCAGGTTGCAAAATGGTGAAGAACTGATCAGCTTCGTTGATCGTTGCATTCTTGAACCCTCCTTCGCGACATCCCTCGGCGTTGCGGCGCAGCAATTAGTTCGTCGTCACCGTGGGGCGGTCGCGCGAACGAGCGCAACATTGATGCATGAATTGAATCATTTAGAAAGCAAAGAGCACGCAGTGGAGGTAACTAGACCTGGGCGATCAACTGATGGCGAGTGCAAGCAGGTCGCCTGAGTTGCCGTTCGTCGCTGTCAATCAGAGGGCCTGATTGGTAGGGCCAGTGAGTGGCGTTCATGGCTAGACTTTCGAACGTTGTTTTTCAGGGTGCTACTCTCAGCGTTCCATGCCACGACTTCTGCGTCGGGTAACGCCTATGCCGCGGGTACCAAACCGACGTCGAATTGAAAGATTCGGTTGCGCTGCGAACGATCGCACCAGAGACCGTGGCATCACATCTGATGATGTTGGCATGAGTCGCTGAATTTTTCAGTTGCCAAAAGGCAAAGGCCCGGCTGTTGAGTGGTCGAGCCGTTGAGTGGTCGAGCCGTTGAGTTGCGCATAAAAATGGGGCAGGATCCCAAAGGAACCTGCCCCTGTCGGAAACGGCGGAGCGTTTCGCCGCAATCCGATTTCTAGAAGATGCGATTAAAAAGGATCATTCAACTTCTGGGCGTTGACGTTCTCCGCCACGACCGCCTTGCTCGCCGCCACCTCGGCCGCCACGACCGCCTTGCTCGCCGCCACCTCGGCCGCCACGACCGCCTTGCTCGCCGCCACCCCGGCCACCAAAGCCTCCACGGCCGCCTTGCTCGCCGCCACGACCACCTTGTTCGCCGCCACCTCGGCCACCAAAGCCTCCACGACCTGTTTGGCCACCACGACCACGTCCAAAGCTACCCTCAGGCATTTCGAACTTTTCACCTTTCATCTCTTCAAATTTCTTTTTCTGTTCACTGGTCAAAACGTCCAGTACGTCACCTTCCATGTCGTCCCGCATCTTTTCCATCTTCTCGCGGATACCGTCACGACTTCCACCGGAAAAGAGTTCACGCATGCCCTCTCTCATCTTCTCCATCAGGCCGGCTTGTACCTCTTCCAGTTCTTTCTTTTGAGCTTCGGTGATCTTGAGCTCCTTGGCGACCTCTGCATTACGCAGTGCGGCAATGCCTTGAAGCTGAATGTTGATTTCCTGCAATCGCTCCAGTTGCTCAGGGAACAGAACTTCCTCGAGCTGTTCCTTCATCTTTGTATTTCGTTCCTCAGCCTGTTTTCGCATTTTCGTGAAGAATTCAGTTCGCTCTTCCTCACTCATGTTGCGGAAATCTCCGTCTGGCCTTTCTCCACGGCCTTGTTCCTGCATTTTGGTGAGGGCTTCTTCTTGATCGGGAGAGATCTCCAGCTCAGTGCGAACAGCCTCAATTCGCAAAAGTGTCATGGTCATGTCGCCACCACCACGGCCACCAAACATGCTGCCGCCGCTACCGCCACGACCACCAAAGCCGCCCCCACCGGCTCCGCCGCGGCCGCCTTGGCCACCTTGACCTCGGCCTTGAGCCATCACAGGAGTGACCATAAATGCCAGTAGTGCGACTGATAAAAGGCCAGTCACCTTGCGAGAAAGTTTCATTGATTCAGTATCCAGAGTGAGCTGACAAGTCGTAATTGCGCAATGTATTGCGAACTCGGTGCAAAACGCATCGATACATTACAAACCTGCGTACCGCCGCGGGGTTTCGGATTATGAAAAAAAACATCCGAATTTTGCCAAGATGGGCCCTGGACCGGAATTTTTGGCGAATTTTTTATGAAGATGGCTGGTTAAATGCCACCCAAGTGCGAGCTGGCACGCCCTGATTCCAGCATGCAGGCAATGGATCCTCAAAAGAGGGGGTGCGGCGCAGGTTCGCACCAGTAGAAAGTGCGTTTTCAGGGAATCTGACGGCGGACAGGGCCACCCGCCATGGTTTGCACACAGCGGCTTCATTGCTGCAACGGGCTTGATTCCTGAGATAGGCGTAAAATCCGGTCTCCCTGCTTAGCAGCTGCTAGGCAAGGGTTGCGTTTGAGGCGTTTCGAAGTCTACGCCGATTTATTCTGGCAACTCAGGTTATTAGCTGTCGATACACGTTTCGAGGAAGCGTGCCAGACGGTGAAAATCACTGTCCTGTTCGATGAAGCGAACTTTGGTCACAAGGGTTTCGGGATCGACCAGATCTTCGAACGGAACGTAGTGCAAATCCAATTGGCCTGCTACTGAGACCATGACTCCATTCAGTTTTTCCTCAACGAGAGCGCGGTATGCTCCGACGCCCAGTTGGGAACCGAGCATCACATCGTAAGCGTGGGGAGGAGCACATCGAGATTCATACCCGAGTTGCAATCCGTTGATTTTACGTGTTCGTCCCGTCCGCTCGTTGTAGCGTTCGCTCAAGAGTTTGGCGAGCAAGGCGGACAGATTGATCGACGAGATATTGATATGTCCGTGGTCATCACGGCTCACACCCTCGAGGTACTTGGTGGGCAGGTACTCGGCCATACCTTCCGCAACGACGATTGTGCCGTACTCTCGACCTTCTCGTTCACGGGCCATCATCATGTCAACCATGCGGTCGATCACGCGATCCAGTGCCATCACCTTTCGTGTTTCGCCTGTTTCCTGGTTGACCACTTCCTCTTCGGCCAACGAGCCGGTGACATCTTCCACACTGAGCACCATGCTGGCTTCACCAGCGATAGCAGCACCGTAGGCGAGCCAACCCGCACTGCGGCCCATCGCTTCGCAAAGGAAGTAGGCGCGGCCGGCGGCAGCGTCGTAGTTCAGGTTTCGAATTTCCTCGGCAAGTGTTTCGACAGCGGTAAAGAATCCAAATGTGAAATCGATGCCTGAATAATCATTGTCAATCGTCTTGGGAAGGTGAATGACGGGGAATCGACGTGCATCTTCAGGAAGATTGTCTTGGAACATCTTCATCTTGTTGGCTGTCTTCAGCGTGTCATCACCGCCGATCGAAATCAAGGCATCGACTTCCAGTGAACACAGTCCTTCATAAACACGACGCAGCGGAGCTACCAGCTCAGCATCTTTAAGATGTTCTGGGGCACTGACGTGCTTGCCAGGGTTGGTTCGAGCCGTTCCGATCATGATTCCACGGCTGCTACGTGCATGAGTCAACGTATCATGCGTAAAGGAAATGTAGTCTTCGCCTTCCTTTAACGGACCCGCTGCGGTGTATTCTGCCAAACGGCTATAACCGTGCTTGATACCGAATACCTGAGCACCTTCCTCAAGAAACGAAAAAGCTGCGGTCGAGATCACGGCGTTGGCTGCGGGGGCGGGACCGCCGGCAAACAGAATGGCAACGCGTTTGATGTCCAGCGTGTGTTGGTCAGGCATGTTCAGTCGTCTGGAAAGGAGAAAGGGAATATCAGAAAGGGGGCAGCAATCGAAAACCACCTGAACAGGCTTCTTTCGTGCCGCGAAAACAGGATCGGTGACACCCGTCAGGGAGTTTGCCCGAGCCAAACGACGGTTTGCGTGAGTCCGTCCTCGGACCAATGATTTTAGAGATGCAAGCAACGCCGCCAAGACCTTAGCCTGTTTACCACCCAAGCAGCCCAGATAAGGTTGCGATTATTACCTTTAGGTTGCCGTTCGGGACAAACATTGCGAATTGAGGGCAGCGATCATCAGTCCTTTTCAGACTGATGGACTCCTTCGTTCCCCGGGAACATGGATCACATACCAATCAAAATGACCGATCCCATTCGCCGTAACGCACTCAAAAGTGATCACCCAAGAGTGGGAACCGATCGGCGCGCGAAGCGAAGCACTGAGCAAACATCTCACTGTTGGCTTAGCGGTCCAGCATAAACGACCACGAATCATCCTGCCCTTGGTGCAGCACCAGAATACGGTCAGGGTGAGGCGGCGGTTCCGTGAAGTGTTTTTTCCCAGCAACATAGGCACCACGCTGCAAAACAATGCTCGGCTCGATCGAGTTCGTCGGTGCCTGCGAGGCTTCGACAACGCACAGGTCATCACTGAAGGTAGCGCCGAGTTCGCCTGCATCATCGACAACGCCATTGGCGTTGTCGTCAAAGTCGGCTGTTCCCGGTTGGCCGTCCAGCCCGGGAAGCAGGCGAACTCGAGCAGAGGGGTCAAAGTGCTGTTCGATGAATCGTGTCCTGCCAAGCAGCTCTGGTTGATCTTGAAAGACCAACTTCAGTTCGTCCTGCATTGGGAACGACTTCGCATCATCCAAATCGGGATCGGGTTGTTCCGTAATCCTCAAGATGTTCTGCAGACGCTTTTGCAGATTTTCCATTTGCGAGTCGACTGCATTGGACTCGTCTGCAATGGCATGGGCCCGCAGCAGGCTGGCAGATCGGACAGCGATACCCAGCATCAGCGCACCGATGGTGCCGATCAGGATCAGCTTATGGGTCTGGTCGCCCTTGTTCATGCTGAAATCACTTGTAGTTGTACCAACATCATTTGCCACGGTACTCGACGGATGCCTGACGCACAAAACGAAGTGAAGGATTTTCAAGCCGCACCGTCACCCGAACTGCTTCGGCTCGATTAAGAAAGGGGGCGAGTGTTTCACGTTCATTGAAATCATCCACTCCAAACTGCAAGTCATCATCCAGACCGTTGGCACCACGGTCTACGGTGACAGTATTATTCCCTTGAATGTAGGTCGTCCATAACGAGCCCTTGCTGTTCGGATTGACGGCCCCTTGGTAGAAGCCATCTTTCTCATAGGCTGATGTGTATGTGTCAAATGCTGGCTGGAAAAGCACCACGTTCTGCCCGGAAGTAGCCATCCGTCCTGAACGCAATAACGCGTCTTGATAGGCGGTTCGGGGATCTGCCGTAATCGCTCGGATTCCGGAGAATGGAGATACGACCACGCCAGACATTTGATTGTTGGAATCAATGAAAGTGAAGTCGCTGTTGCTCCGACGATCGAGTCGGCGGGGTTGCCAGCCACGCATCGCACTGCCTGCGAGAATCGGGTAGGCCAGATCAACGAAGGCTCCCTTTTCACGTTTTGACACCACGCTGTTGTTGAGCCATGCTTGCACCGCATTTCTGTATCCCGCATCTCCGGGACCAACCGTGTCTTGAATGACTGGGCTGGTAACGTCCGCTGGGTTGTCACTAAAAAGAGCAGCACCGGGATCAAAAATTTGCACATCAAAGCCCAGAACATTATTGGTGACCAAGTCCTCACCAATGCGTTGCAGGCCCCAGTCATCGTTCGGATCATTGATGTGAGAAAGGTCGTTACCAAGTACAAACTCAGGACGAATGAAGCCACTGAGCCAGTTTGGGGTCACAATGGTGGCTGTCGTGGGTGTATTGACGGGAGCGAGTCGCGTTGAATCGGGCGTGACTGCTGAGAGAATCGTGGCAGGGCCACCCAACGCGAGTACTGGCATCGAGGTTGGATAGGGGTTTGAACCACATATCAATAGATTGCCTGGCACCCGTACATGAGCGAATCGGTTGTGCGGTCGGCTGAGATCAGCCAATGAATTGGCCGCCACAAAACCACCTGAAATGGGAAGCCCGTTCTCGCTTAGGATTCGACGGACTGACAAGTCACATTGTTGATGTACGCCAGCCATACCATAAAGCCAGCCATCAGCAGCGTTCGCATTTCCGGTGATTGTCGGGGTCACGGCATTTGCATTGGGCCAGTCATCAGCTTGCATGAAGTAATGAGTAGCTCCATTGGCAAGCGTCTTACTGTTCTTGGGCAGGACTCCGCCATAATTGGCATAGACCCCTGAATTCAAATTCAGGTCAGGACGAATTAGCAGTACACGTCGATGGATTTTGATCCGATCAGGTAGACCATTTTCGGTGGCTGCTCCGCTGCCGAAGTCAGTGTCACCATCAACATCCAAGTAGGCTGGATTTGCTGGCACTGAACCGATCGCGTATTCAGGACTGGCAAAGTAGATGATTTCGGCGTACTTGGAGGTGATGGTTACCGCGTCGAATGGGTCACCCGCAAAGTTGGCCGCATCGTAAGCCACGCCTGCCAGTTCAGCGGACTTCTGATTAAGAATGTACCGGGGGACCTTGCCTCGGAACCATTGGCTACCTTTGGCCACCGCTGTGAATGCGATGTAGTCATCAAAGTCGCCATAGCGGGCGTCGTTGAGTTGCAGTGTTCCGGATGAGTTGTCTGCTCGGAACAGTGATGAGGTTGCATCGGTCACGGGACCTTCGTAATACAGGAAATAGCCATTCTGATCTTCTTCGAGACCGGTGTTGGGCTTCAATTCGACTGTGCACTGTCCAAGGTCATCTTGCAGTTTTGTGGTGATGTCCCGCAAGCTGGTGGCTAAGAGAGTGTCTGCCCGACTTTCCTGAATCTGCGTTCCTACATAAGCGAATGCGCGCGCTAACGCAGCCATCATGAGCAAAGTGACTGTCATCGCGACCAGCATCTCGACGAGAGTGAATCCCACTCGTGCGGTTGAAATGTTTTTCGGTGCGATCAGATGTCGTGTCTTGTGCATCGGATTAGGTCGCTTCTTGTTGTAGCAAGTCATTGTGCTTTGATTCATCTTGCGTTGCGTCATTGTGCGTAGCTCTCAAAGATGACAACGTCGCGGGCATTCAGGTCGTTGCCAGGTGAGAAACCGACCGGAATAGAACGGTCGATGACAAACGTGCCCTGATAACGCTGGCTTCTGCCAATTTCAGCGTTGTATTCGCGACCGAGCGACTGAGTGGCGGCATCAACTTCGAAAAAGCCAACGGTCATGCGAACAAGGAACACTTGAGAGTTATCAGAGACAAGATTGGGCATCCGCATCAAGGTCTGCTTTTGCATGAACGGATTACGGAGCCGATCTAATGACGGGTTGTTGCCGCCGGTAGTGATGGGAGCCTGATCTGCACGGCGGACGAACATGGAAGTTTGGGCAGGTGTCGTGGCAGATAAATTCGCAGTGTCACGCATCAGTCCACCGTTGACTGAGGTGCGGCGCAGTTGGTCGCGGTTTTGACTCGCAGCGTTGGCGCGTGTTTGTATTGCCTTGTCAGCATGGACGCCCGGCCGAAAGACTGCACCAAACTCCGTTGGATACGCCGAATTCAAATAACTCGGTGCGTAGTTATAAGGGCCGGCTCCTGCCGTCACCTTCGTCGGTTGTGCATTTCTAGAAACGTCGTAACCGCGTCGCACCCGTTGAAAGTTGTCGTATGCAAATTGGCCCGCAGACGAATTTGGTGAACTGAATTCAGAGGCCGTCATGTGACCCTGCATCAACCCAGCCCATACCGGAAACTTGGAGATAGTGTTGATATTGATCGTTCCCTGGCGGTGATTGTCGTACTTGATGTTGAAAGGTGGAGCCAGCAGTGACCTGAATGCGTTTGGCATTGCCACTGGATTGTTGGTCGTCCCCCAAAGTCGGCTGGGGCTGATCAACTCAACCTCACCGCGGAATCTTGGCAGCGTGTTCACAAAGTCGAATACCCGGGCAAACTCCATCCCATCACCAGGTGTGTCGCTGCTGTGGAAGAAATTCAGCAAGTGCCGGAAAGGTGCGTTGACGAGAGTCGGATCCTGATCATTCGTGCCATTGCAAAATACAGCCGAATCACCAGCTTGGTTGAAGGAGAGTTCTTCAAAAAGTCGACCTTGCGAACAGGCCGGAACCATCATGATTTCCATGGCAGATGCAAAGGGACGGTTTAGCCATGGATGAATCGCGTAAGGTGTTTGCGGCAAATTACGATCGTTACCAATCACCCCGTCAGAAGCTGGCGATCCGAGACTACCCAGAGTGGCAGCAAAACCGGCGAAGCCCGGATTGACGTCAGCCTGAGCGGTATTGAGGAAACTGAATGATGACTGCAGGTGTGGTGTTCCACCATTCTGGGTTTGGAAGCGGAAGTAATCACCGTCAATATTGGCTGCTGCAAGGGAGACGTTGGGTGACGTGAAATCCGTTTCGTAGGAGTACAAGGAGTTGGCCGTTGTTGAACCGCCGTTACCGATCTGCCTGATATGCCCATTTCGTTGACGGCTGCGTCGTGTGTAGTCGCCAGCACCACTGATCTTGCTTTCCCTATCCTCACCACTGAATACAGTCAGATCGATGGGCAACCAGTCGACTGTGCGATAAGGATTGGTGACAGCGTTGTAAGGCTTGGTGGGGTCGGCCAGACGTTGTAGCAAAGCGGAACAGTAATCTTCAATCGTACCCAATAGCGGTTCGTTATTCACGTTCGGGATACGGTTGCGGCTGACGTCCAGTGGCTCATCTTTCGCTGTCTTCGCCTTGTTCGGATCAGAGTAGTCAAGATAGGCGTCTGTCAGGAAATAATCTGGATCACCATCTCCGTCGAAGTCAGTGTCTGCAGTTTCGAAATATTGGAAACCCGGTTGAGGGTAGTAATTGCCACCACGCGGCAGGGGCTCTGAAACGCTGATGCCAACGACATTTTGGGCCAGATTTGGGTTGTCCTGATTAGGGATAGCCCAGCCCGCTGGACGTGGTGCAGCAATCACAAGTGGTAACGCTGGTGTTCCCACTTCCCCGGCAGCGGCAAGGGCGGGTGTCAAACGATTGTCATCGTGATCAGATTGAACCAGACCCTCGTTGGGGAAAATTACCCAGCGTTGCTCGCTCAGACCATCGGGTTGGCTGTTGTTGCCAGGGCCATTCCCGTTCCCATTACCAATGCCCAAGGCTTTTCCCTGACCATTGTTCCAGGAAACCTTGGACCCAAAACGGGTTTCCAGTCGTGGTGCCAGTGTCAGGAATTGTCCTGGTTCCAGATTGCGGTCTGAGTTGGTGAGGTTGTCTTGGTCAAACGTAGGAGCAATGAAGACCTTGTTAGCCACCATGTCGCTGATGTTATTGGAATTAATCAAGTTGCCGATGGCGTTGAAAGCTGCATCGGGATTGGTGTCAATGTCTTCGATGTTGGTGAACCAGATGAATCGGTCGTAAGCCAATCGGGAGTCTTGAGCAACATCGCCATTGGGACCAAGTTCATGGGGTTGTGGCAATTCAAACGAAGCCGTGTCAGGCAGTCGGTTGGCAAAGCCGGGGTCACGCAAGCGTCCTGGCGATAGATTGCGTTGTGCGGCGTCAGTGAACTGGTCATGACGCTCGGAAATCGCAATTCTCCAAACAGGAGCACCACCGGCGCCGCCTGCAAGGTTGGGAGCGGTAGCGTCCAGTTTCAGTTGAATGGAACCATCACCGGCTTGAAGTTGATACAGCTCCATTGGGAAACCAGGTTTGGTCCCTTGGTCGTTGAGTTGAGTGGGATGGGGACAATACAGTTCCAGAAACAATGACCCTTGTGGCATGCGAACCTGATCCGAGTCATTGTCAGGGTTGCCGTTACCATTTCCGTTGTTGCCATTGCCATTCGCATTTTTGAATTCGCCTGGCCCATCATCACGGTCGTCGTCTCGTAGACGTACATCATGGAAGGCCATGCTTTCACTCAACAGCAACTCAGGAGATTCGACGCCCCACACAACGAATTGAGCCGCAGCAGGGTTGGTGACCAAGTCTGCTGGGGGATTCCAGCCATTGGCATCGAAGGGATCTACGTCGTAGACGAAGCGTGTCATGATCGAGTCTGGGTCGCGATAATCAACCACGTTCACTGCCCACTGTGCCAGCCGTCTCGCTTTGTAGGCTTCTTCGGATGAGCCGATGTCATCAAATGTGCGATCCGGATCTGTAGGTGGGAAGAATGATTCTTGGGAGTTGTTTTGTGCGTCAATATCCCGACTGAGTGCCATCATCAAGACATAAAGATGACGAGCCATGAGCTGTCGACCTTCAATGGGGACTTGGTCGTTCTGATTGTTGGCTTCGTCCCAGCGGTAGTACGGTGTTGCATTCGCAAAGTCATTTGGTATCGCACCTGTTGCTCCATTTGCGATCTTAAATGCTGACTTTTCGCCGATGTCTCCATCGGCATCCTGTCCATCAATCCTTCCATCACGGTCATTGTCGAAGCCATCTCTGGCCGCCAGCGTTGTGCTGGCAATTTCTATCGGTTCATCAATGACGAGGTTGTTATTGTCATCAACTAGATTGCCGACGGCACGATTGATATCAAGTTTGCGTCCCAAACGTAGCTCGGGTGCTACGAGTTCGGCCATTTGAGCGTTGGAGTAGGTATTGGTCGGTCCATTCAAACGTTCGATCAAATCTTGCAACGAAAAGGTAGGATGATCACTGGACGTGCTCTTGGCGGTGAAAGCGTGCTCGTACCACAATTGATTGGGGTTGTACGGATCGTTGTTGCCGCCAATCAGTGATTGCAAGCGTTCGCGGAGTTCGGCTGGAAGCAATTCCGAATCGAAGTCGTTGGACCTGAGCAGTGCTTCGAGGTCAGAGACTTTGAAGTTCGTATCGCCACTCAGGTTACCGGTTGGATCTTGTTCGTAAGGTGTGTTGTATGATTCATCCAGCGTGGCTGCGTTTGCTTGCCCTGCTACCAGCAAGTGGCCACTGCGTCCGATTGCAGTCCCCTTTCGTCCAAAGGGGTCGGTGCCGTAGCCAAAGCCGCCGATCGCGGTATGAGCTGCAGGTCGAAATCCTGTCAGCAGGGCATTGACAGCATCGCGGCCGTTTCTGCCTGCTTGAAAGGTGCTGCCACGTTTTTCATTTCCGTACTCGTAACGGGCATTGATTGCATTTTGCAAACTTGTGGCGTTCGCTCCGCTGACATTCATTAATTGTGGAATGGTGATTTCCGAGGGGCCCCAGCCCAGTCCACGAAACAGATTGATCGCTGGCGTTTGTGCCGATCCAGCTGCGGCTGCCCACCTCGCCTGTTGATTGGATTGCAGACCAGCGGTACCGATCAGTGGGTTGAGTTGAATGTTGCTATGGGCATTCAGGTTCAATCGCCCGCCCAAGTCTTCGATCATCGGTGCAATCAACGGTCGCATGAGTTTACCGTCGCGAGTGGTGAATGTTGGCAAGCCAACATCAACCCAG
>NZGD01000203.1 GCA_002690925.1 Rhodopirellula sp. | reverse complement strand
GCTGTGCTGTGCCCCGATCAAATCATCACTCGCCGCCCTCACGCAAAACACCACCGCAAAAGTCCGTCAGCTCCATGGCTGACGGTAATGGACCTGACGCAACCGTTTATTTGCTTCCTCGTCATCCAACACACGCTCATCCTGCGCGTGCCATTTCAATGGTCGTCCCAATGCATTTGAAACGTAACCCAAGTGCCCCGGTGTAATTGACCGATGCCCCGCCTCTGCCGGCGCGATAGTAGCTTTTCGCGAACCAATGCAATTCAAAAAGTTCCCCATGTGATCATCTGAAACGGTCACCCGCACCGAGCCCGAAACAAAGTCCGGCTGTGACCACCGTGGATTCGATGTTCGCAACTTGCCTCGATTCACGAAAACCGACCCCTCGCTGCCAATCATTTCCAGCCCTGCCGGATTCTGGCTTGAGATCGTACTGGTGACTCCACCGGCATACTTGCACCGGATGGTGTAGCGGACAGGAGTGTCATAGATTTCCGTTGTTGGAAACGTCCAACCAATTGCCTCAACTTCTTCTGGCCCGGATTTATCCAACCCCAATGCCCAATGGGCAATATCATTATGATGCCCGATCCAGTCCATCAAAACACCACCACCATACACGCTGTGCCCGCGCCACCAGCGATGATGCCTGGCACGCATGTAAGGCAAGACTTGTGACGGTCCACACCAGAAATCGTAATTGAGCTGTTTGGGAATCTCCGCGAATCTGGAATCGCCCATTGGCTGAGCGTAACCGGCTTGTTGCCCTACTTTGATCGTGTGAACCTTTCCCAATACCCCATTCCTGACAAGCTCAACCGCGCGACGGAAGAGTCGATCGCTACGCTGTTGAGATCCCGTTTGAAAAACTGCCTGACGCTTCTTCACCTCTCGATAAACTGCCTGCCCCTCGGCAAACAGATGCGTAACCGGCTTTTCACAATAAACATCCTTGCCCAAGGCAACAGCATCAAGCGTACACTTGGCATGCCAATGGTCAGGAGTTGCGATCACCACGGCATCGATACCGTGGTGGTCAAGCAACTCGCGATAGTCGGAATACCGCGCGATGTCTTCCTTTGCAACTTGCACACCCTGCTTTGAATAACTGTCAGCAATTTTCTGACCCGCAGGAACCAGACCATATGCGTTACCAGTGCCCCACGGACGGTCACGATAGTGAGTTGTATCCACGTCACAAATCGCAACAATTCTCGCTTTGTCGTGATGCCGCGTTAATGCATCGATCAAATTGTAGCCCCGTGACCCCAAACCAATCACACCAACCTGGATTCGCTCGCTTGCTGTTTGTCCGATAACGCGGGGCAATGATCCCACACGTGACAAACCTACACCTCCGGCCAACAGTAATCCGCGTCGCCCAAACGATAACGCTTCTCGTGTCATCTCAAACTCCACTTTTCAACAAGATCATTTCGAGTTCGCATCTCTAAAGTTTTTGACGTGGAACCGCATGATTTGCTCACCAACTTTGGCATAAATGCCAACTGCAGAATGAGGCACCTCCGGTACAATCAGACGTTCAAACTCGATTCCGTTCTTTGAGAGGAACCTCATGTAGTCAAGATTATTTTCATAATTAAAACCCTTGGTTCCAACATAAATCATCCAACTCACGTTGGCACCCGTTCGTCGCTCACCATAAGTTCTGACAAGATCCCATGCATTGTCCCCTGCTTCGAATCGTAAGCTCGGAGACTCAAACCCGCCTGAATCACTGATGCGTTTTTCGGTCGCGTAGCCCCCGCCACCTGCAGCCGCGCTACAAAACACATCCGGATAACGCAGCGCCAATCGCATTGTGCCCCGGCCCCCCTGTGAAAAACCTTCCAATCCTCGGCCAGATCGATTTGCAATCGTGCGATAAGTTGAGTCAATATGTGGAATCAACTCTTTGATAAACACACTGGCTCCCTTCGCTTGCTCATCACCTGGCATGTCGTAGTGACTGACAGGACCGCCGTTGACAAATACGTAAATGCTCGGCGGAACGCTCAAAGAATTCATCAGTTTCTGAATCTGATCAGCAAGGCGAAAACTCTTCGACTCATTTCCCGGCCGACCACCATGCAGATAGTAAACAACGGGATAACGAAACTCCGTGCTCTCATAACCTGCCGGAAAGAGGATCAAATAGCCGACCTCACGTCGCAAACTGGGACTTAAAAACGTTGCATGTTTGAGCCCGGGCACGCGAGACTGGGGCAGCGGATTCACCCACCTGAATCTCGGGGGCGATGCTTTCGCCCGCAACTTTTTCGACTGATCAGCCTGTTTTGTGGCCTTCGTTTGCTGCGTTGAACTGAGGACCGCGTCGTTTTTACCGGAACGTGTCCCGCCTGATGACTGCGCATGCACATCAAGAGCGCATACCGCAGCCACCATGAATGCCAGAAGAAGCCTCACAGCACATCTCACTTTGCTTGTCGATTCAAAGGTTTTTCAACAACGATCGACTTTGGAAAGTCTGCGGCTTTTTTGCCATCACGTTCTTCCCAACGCTTATTTTGTGAGTTACCGCGTGGCTGATTCATTGGAATGTCCATTCCACCAGCGTCACCTAACATTGCATAAAGCCGATTTTCCAGATCCTTTGCAACACTTTTGTAATCTGGGTTGTTGATCAGATTATTTGTCTCGCCCGGATCCGTTTTCAAATCATACAGCTCATCAACGTCCCATAAGCCGTAGTAGGTGATGTACTTGAATCGATCACCACGCAGCGCGAACTGGGTTGGTGACTGTGGAAAGTTCTTTTCCCAATAGTAGACGTAGAGGAAGTAATCACGCCAATCCATTTCTGGCTGGTTTGGCAAGTCTAAGAAACTAACGCCATCCATGTAGTCGGGTGTGCCAAGACCAGCAGCGTGCAAGATCGTTGGTCCAATATCAATATTCCCAATCACGTTCTCAACGACCTTACCACCTTCATAAAGATCCGGGCACTGCATCATCATGGGAACACGAATGGATGCTTCGTAGGAAACCCGTTTATCGATCAGCCCATGTTCACCCCACATGAAGCCGTTGTCACCCATGTAGACAACAAGCGTTTCATCATGAATACCCATATCTTTCAATTGTTGCAGAACACGTCCAACACTATCATCCACTGCCAGTACGGATTCACAATAACGGCGATAAAGATAGTCCAAGCCCCTGTCGCTGTGGTAACTGAAATCAATTCCGTGCCAACTATTGCGTTGGTCGCGCACCCAACGTGGAGCATCTTGAGACGCGCTGATATTTTTGCCGCGCGGGAGAAAACTCAAATCTGCGTTCTTGTAACGATCCTCATGCCGCTTTGCCGGCGTAAAGTTCGCATGAACGGCTTTGTGAGAGAGATACAAAAAGAATGGTTTTTCATCATCCTTCTGTTCTTCCAGCCAATCAACTGCGTAGTCTGTCAACTCATCAGTGATATATCCTTTTTGTTTCACCCGTTCGCCGTTGACATTGAGCGTGTACTTCGGCCCCGGCGGAAGATAGTTCCCTTGCCCACGAAAGCTGATCCAATGATCAAACCCCGGCCGCGGATCGTCGTGCGCCCCACCCATGTGCCATTTACCAATGAAACCCGTCTTGTAACCAGCCTGCTGTAAATACTGCGGAAAGAAGAGCGTCCCTTCAGGCACAAGCCGGTTATTATCAATCACCCGATGCTTGTGAGTGTACAAACCAGTCAGAATGGAAGCCCTACTGGGCGAACAAAGCGAAGTGGTGACAAATGCATTCTTGAGGTGCACACCGTTCGACGCCAGCGAATCAAGATGCGGCGTTTCCAAAAACGGATGCCCCATGAAACCCATCGCGTCGTAACGATGATCATCTGTCAAAACGAAGACGACATTACGAGGCTTGATTCCATCACGTTTACCAGTATCTGGAAGCTCCTCGGCGAACGCAAACGACGACAGTACCACGCTAGCGCAGAAAACAACATGAAAAAATTTTGGACGCATTCAACGACTCCGGGGCCACAAACAAAAAAGAACTGATCCCTGTATGCTAACCGACTCAGACCCAACCACGGTTCGGTCTCAGCATTTTTTTCCGTACTATCGCTGAAAATCCGAAGCACAGGACATCAAGAACCTCCTGCTCCTCACGACCTCTGCTCCTGATCCGCTGGAAATGCCTTCAGAACTCTGGCGTGCTCTGACATTTCCCTTCCAACCCGTTACCGCTCGCAACTATTTCCCCGGCATCCACGATTTCCCCGGCATCCACGATTTCCCCGGCATCCACGATTTCCACAGGCCCCACCCTGCCAGAGGAGCTTCTCGTCAAGTTCGCGAGCAGATCGCCGCTGCTGGATCTAAAACAACACCCAGTACTACCTTGCAACTCCTAAGCTTGCTCTAACGCAGTCAACATGACCAGGCTTGCTGCTTCACGCTGCCTCACAAGGCGACCATGCGCCTTCAGCTCGCGTCGAAGCACATCTGCTACGGGCTTTCCTTTCTCGCCGCGCCTTGCGATTCCAATGAAGACAAGCCCATCCATACCCTCGGGCGCTCCCGGTCCAAGGTGCCCTGTGATCGAGATCGCAAGCTCTGCCTCGGGTGTCTTTTCAAGCACTCCCAAGGCCATCTGCAATGCAACCTCACCACACACGGCGCTGTGTTGCGAAATCTGCGTCGCATCCACCCCCAACCAAGCAACCTTTGTCGGGGACCGGTAGGTAACCGCTGACCCACAAAGCCACTCCGAGATTCCAGGAACTCCCGCGAGCGCAGCTGAGACCAGCCCGCCGGTACAACTTTCCGCAAATACAATCTTCAACTGTTTTCGCGACAAAGACTCCGCTAAACCGTTTACCAGTTCCTCAGTCATTGAGCTTCCATTTCTGTAACAGCACCTTGGCCAATCACCGCAAGCGAGCGGCAGACATCCGTTTTCAACGAGGTGAAATAAACTAAAGTGAGCATCGTTACGGATCGAGTGATTTGATCCACACATTACGAAACTGAACAAGGCTGGATGCTGGACGCAACTTACCGGTTCCATCGGGTCCTCCGTGATGCTGCAAAACGATGGGGCCCCGCTCGGGAAGATCGGGTAACAGCGCGTTTTCCAAAACCATATGATTATTCAGGTACACCGTAACACGGTCCTTAACCAGAATGATCACAAAACGATTCCATTCTCCAACCGGATTATCTGCATTGATTTTTGGAGTCACCCCCGCACGTATTTCGGTCGGCGTCGTATCCTTGTGCCGAACGCCATAAACCTCCCCTGACCCCACGGGCCAGCACCATATATTCAGCTGTGCCTTGGATGACCCCCGCAAATAGATCCCCGAGTCAGCATTCGGAGTTTTGATCGTGATTTTTCTGCCTGTCGCATCCTTCAGATAGCTGCCATCACTCAAGACAACAGGCACATCATATAAGCCACTAGTCTGTTTGATCCTCCAATCAATCTTCAAAATGAAGTCTCCAAACTCGTCACGAGTCTGCAGGTTTTTATTCCCCTTGGCTTCGCTACAGGAATCGTAATCGATCACGCCATCAAGCACTTTCCAGTGCCCACCATCTCCCGCGGGAATTACCCATTGATCAAGATTCTCACCATTAAACAATGAGGTATACCCGTCTTCCTTCTCGGCTTGCGCCCAAACGTCCTCAACGAAGCATGAGCAGGCAAGCAACACGATCGCAACGCCTGCCAAATTCAGTTCTATCTTCATCATCTCTCCAAAATGTATTCAAAAGCATCGGCACAAGCTGCCAGCGCAATCATCCAGATGAAGCTTTCCATCTTGATTACGATTCCAAGGAAAAGCTGGACATGCTGCTATCCCATGGATCCAAGCAAGCCACTCAGCAACACCAGAGTATAGCGAACCCTGCGATCGCTTGAGTCTTGATTGCATGATACAAAGACTGGCAAACCATGATGAGTCCTACGAAAGACCTGAAGCCACAAAAGCACAGAAGCCAGGAAAGCAATCTTTACTCAGAGATCAACCGCCGTCCCAAACTTGCGTGGGTCACACGCAAATCCACACTCGCGACAGTCAGTGGACACAGGTTTCAGGCTGCGCCGCCAGCCGATCAAATTTGAATCACCCAATCGTACTTTTCCAGCGCACCCTTTACTTTTCCAGCGTCCGATTTACAAAACGCATCATTGCTGACGCATATCGCACGTCACTCCCCCTGCAGCCCACAAGTAGGCATGCTTTGTGTAATCCGCCACCATGCGTTGACTGCTGAAACGCCAAGCGAGAGTACTGATGCTATGCATCATCTGATTGATCCAGGCCTGTGGCAAACCATCCTCATCGCGATTGTAAAAACTGGGAATGACCTGTTGCTCAAGTGTCTCATACAGGGCTTTTGCATCGCGTGCATCGGTCACCTCATCATCAACGTGGCTGCGTCCCTGCCCGATAGCGAATCCGTTCACTCCGTTGTATGCCTCGCCCCACCAGCCATCGAGAATGCTGCAGTTCAGGCCTCCATTGAGAACAACTTTTTGGCCACTGGTGCCCGACGCTTCCAGCGGACGCCTAGGATTATTCAACCAAACATCGACGCCCTGAATCAGATGACGACAAACGTTGATATCGTAATCCTCGATGAAGGCAACATGTCCTGTGAACCGTGGATCATGCCGAAGATTGGCAACTTCCTGAATGAACTTTTTCCCGGGCTCATCTTTCGGGTGTGCTTTTCCTGCGTAAATCAACTGCACCGGGCGACTGGCATCTCGAACCATCTCTGCAATGCGATCGATATCACTGAACAAAAGATTTGCGCGTTTGTAGGTAGCAAATCGGCGTCCAAAACCAATGGTCAACACGCGAGGATCGAGCACACGCCTCGCAGCATCCACCACATCGTCACTTTCTCCCCGCCTGCGGCATTGCCGACTGACCCGCCGGCGTACGAATGAAAGTAGATTATTTTTGAGGGCATTGTGCGTTTCCCACAGCTCTCCGGGATCGACTTGATGAATGCACTTCCAAACGGCAGGATCCTGTATTCGCGCTTTCCAGTCTGCGGGAAAGTATTTGTCGTATAGCAATGCCATTTGCCCAGCAAGCCAACTGGGAACATGCACCCCGTTGGTAATGTGGCCGATAGGCACCTCATCTTCTTTTCGGTCAGGCCAATTGTGCGCCCACATGCGTCGTGAGACCACACCATGCAGATTGCTAACCGCGTTTGCATAGCGACTCATATTGAAGCCAATCACCGTCATGCAAAACGACTCAGCGACATCATCTCTGTTGACGCGTCCCAGAGCCAAGAACTCTTTTTCAGACAGCCCCAACGAGTCACGCAGGGGGCCAAGATGTTCTTCCACGAGATCCGGCTGAAAACGATCGTGGCCAGCAGCAACCGGAGTGTGCGTGGTAAAGCAGGTCATGCGGGCTGCTTCACGATGAGCATCAGCAAACGACAGTCCATCTTCCTGCATCAAGTACTTGATCACCTGCAGGGGACCAAACGCGGAGTGACCCTCGTTGAGATGATAGACTCCGGGATCAATACCGAGTGCATGCAGGGCTTTGACCCCTCCTACACCGAGCACCAGTTCCTGGCGAATTCTCGTTCGCTGATCTCCACCGTAAAGGCGGCTCGTCAGCTCTCGATCCTCAGGTTTATTCCCTTCAACATTACAATCCAGCAGATACAACTTCACTCGCCCAACATCCATTTGCCAGACCTTGGCTAACAATTTTCCATTGCGAGTTTCAATGGAGATATTGATAGGATCGCCATGGACATCCACCGCACACTTCATCGGTAGATTGCTGACTTGCGTTTCCAGGTACTCCTCCCCTTGAAATCCCTCATCATCCAAATGCTGACGAAAATAGCCATGCGAGTAGTACAGGCCTACGCCCACCAGAGGCACACCCAGCCCAGATGCACTCTTAACATGATCTCCCGATAAAACGCCGAGCCCTCCACTGTAGATCGGAACGGACTCATGGATTCCAAACTCGGCGGAGAAGTAGGCGACAGGCTTCGCGCCAAGAACTCCCGCGTTGTTGGAAGCCCAGGTGTGGGTATTGGCCAGATATTCCTGCAATCTGCGGTAGGCATAATTAATACGGCTGTGCAGGACCAGCTCACTGGCACGTTCAGCCAATTGCTCTGGGGTCATCTCTCGCAGAAGCGCAACAGCATTATGATCCAGTTGCCGCCAGCGAATCGGATCAATATCGCGAAACAACTGGTCGCACTCCGGATGCCAGCTCCACCACAAATTATTGGCTAGCGCCCAAAGTTTGCTGTATAAATCGTCCGCGTGGTGTTCTTCGTGATTGGGCTGCAGCAGCGGTGATGTTGGCGAGACACGTGACGGTAATTCGGCCTGGCTCATGGGAACTCGCGGGTAATGAATTATCTGCTAGAAACTAGTGAGGAAGTGAAAGGGTCAGCGGGTCATCCGAACCAACTCAACACGAATCCACAAATCCGACGTTCACTCTGGTGAAAATAGGCGAACCTGCGATGATATGAATACCCCAAGCCTTCACAACAAGCTCGTTTTCCCTTTCGGCACGCCAAAGATACCGTGATTTCAGTTTTCTGGGACCACAGATTCCGCTTAATTTTGACCAACGTAATCAACGACCTTACCATGCAGCACCTCCCACCCGTCATGAGCCCCGCCTATGTTGCGATGGATGACTTGTGCGATGAGCTCAGCCGACTCGCAGACGCAATCAGCGACGTAAGTGACTGGCCATCACAATCACTGGACCTGTGCGGCCAACGTGGCGTCTATCGCTGGTTCCTACCGGAAGACCAGGGTGGCTACGGCTGGTCCGCTTCTGATCAGATTCGAGGCTATCTGCGTTTGGCTCAAGCTGACTTGACAACGACTTTTGTAATCACCCAGTACATGGGAGCAGTTCGGCGAATCGCAGCCAGCGGAAACACAGCTGTCACTGGCGAGTGGCTCGAAAGTCTCGCAAGTGGCAAGCAATTCAGCACAGTTGGGATCAGTCATTTGACAACGAGTCGTCGTCATTTGAAGCGACCAGTTTTGCGAGCCGAGGAATCAACAGACGGCTACATTTTGGACGGAATTTCCCCTTGGGTGACCGGTGCGCCCCACGCTGACCTGTATGTTGTCGGAGCCACACTTCCAAATAGTGAGCAAGTACTACTGGCAGTTCCGTCCACTCTACCCGGCATCAAAGCTGGCCCCGGTCATGAGTTGGTTGCACTTTCCGCGAGCTGTACCGACCAAGTCGGCTTTGACCGCGTTCATGTGAATCGGACGATGCTGCTCAACGGCCCCAATGAGAATGTACTCACGAGCGCGACAGGCATCCGTACCGGCGGCCTCCAAACGTCAACCTTGGCTGTCGGGCTTGCGCAGGCTGCGGTGAACTTTTTGTCCTCAGAAGCCGCCAACAGAACGGACATAATGGATGCAGCAACCGAACTGCGACAGGAAGTAGACGCCTTGGCCCAACGTTTAATCACCGTATCCGATGGTGATACTGACTGTGACGCATCCCAGATTCGCACAGCATCAAATCGCCTTGCTCTGAGAAGCACACAAGCCGCTTTGACCGCCGCCAAAGGCGCTGGATTCGTAAAAGGGCACCCGGTCGGCCGTTGGTGCCGTGAGGCACTGTTCTTTCTCGTTTGGAGCTGCCCTCAACCGATCGCACAAGCCCACCTTTGTGAACTGGCATTCGACAATCACTCCTGACGGAGAGCAATTCGTGCCGCCCCTTCTTCGCTGATCGCCATCGCCAGCCAACCGTCACGCAGCTCAAGTTGACTGACGACTAATCCGTCAGTGGCCGGATTCTCGATCAACCGTGGCACTGTCAGAGGGATCTCACGACTCGTCGCAAATACCTTATTAAAGATGGCTCGCACTGGTAAACGCTCGCGTATTGCCATGCGTGGACCGCTGATCCGCAAGTGTCCATCACGCACGAGCCGAGCATTCAGTCCATCAATCTCAGGCCGATACCCAACGCGAACGATGAACTGAGTCAAATCAATCCCCTCATCACGCCGCAACCTGAGTACTCGCAGTGTTAACCACAACATCCCGTCTTCGATTTCGACGGTAATGGGCCGCGTGCGAGCAAACTGCACCGATACGTCCGCGGGAATATCAGAAGGAATATCAACATCGGTGTTGCCAAATGCTCCTACACTCCTGCGTATCAAGTCGCGAATTCCGATAGTCTGGTCCGAAGGGATCAACTGCTCAAGCGTGTTATTGAGTGCCGATTGATGCAACTGAACACTCATCAAACTATCACTCAAAGCGCGAGGACGCGGGGTGAAGGCCCCCAATTGCCAATCACCCGCGACTCGATAGCGAGCCAGAAGGCGATGTTCAGTCGTCTGCATATCTGTGACACATGGATCAAGCTGCAAACGCCCCAGCGGCCCAAGAACCATTTCCGTCAATGCCCCTGCGGCCTCATCAACACGAGTTTCAATCTGCGCATCCATTTCTGATTCAATCTGAACCCGTGCCTCTCGATTGGCAATCCGATTCGCCTGCGGAGCCATACCCCGGAATCGCTCCTCCGCGATTGAACGGACCAATGTCCCCACCAAAGGCCAACCATCATAAGCGGTTTCGACACCGCGCAATCTGGTTGAACCCTTTACCATTGCCTCGGCATCACCGAGGTACAGACCTCGCTTCGTGACTTCAATATGACTTGCTGCATCAAACTTTGCTGACGCAGCAGTTCGGACGGAGACCACACCTTGCCTCCCCACGGAATCCGTCTCCACACGCCCATTTGCTTTTAACGCCAGCAACCAACGATCACTAGCCGGTTCCAAGTCGATATCGAAATCACTTTGGATTTGGCTGACTCCCGATACACGTGCCCCCATCATCTGCGTATTGACCGCTTTCCTCGTCGGTCCGATTGCTGGAATCATTCTCTCCATGAAACGCTCACTGACGGCGACCCGTACATTTGCGTTGCGATAATGAGTGTTGATTTCATCGGCAATTTTGACCGCAGCAGGACTGCTCGCAAACCGCAACGATTGCGCGGCGGAAGCGATTTCCACCGCCGATAAGTCAATCGCATTGGCTTCCTGCTTTTCGAGCTGATTCAACAAGGTAGCGTAATCAACGACTGTGTGAGCCCAAGGGCGAATGGCCGTGACCAACAGATCGATTGAATCGCGCTGCAACCATCGCGACTGTTCATTAGCAAGGCTGTGCCATTGCAACCGAGACATCACTCTCTGCGATAATATTGCCCGCGAAGCCGCGGTACCACTCTTAGCCTGTTCCAGCATCTCGTCAAGTAACAAAAACGCAGTCCAACCCTTGACGTCACCGGTCACCATCAAGTCATCCCGCACTCGCTGCACTGCTGTTTCCAGTTGCAGTCCTATATCGATACGGGGCGTGTCCCAAGAAACTTTCTGCCCCTTACTTAGACTCCAGACCGGCATCCAAATAGCGGTCCGACGAGAAATCGCATAGCTAGCCCTCAACCAGTGCAACTGACACTGACGATCATCCAGCAATTCGGCTTGCGCGCGTCCCTCCGCAGCCAAGCCATTCAATGCAACGAGGATTGCACCAGCATCTTCATCACCCAAACGCGGCAATGACCTTAACTCGCTAAGTAATTCCTGCACTTGGGATGCCCAATCGGCAATCGTCAACTCGGTGCCATCGAGCGAGATGAACCTGATCCCATGGGGAGCATCGGAAGTCGTAGACATCTCGGCAAGTTGCGACAACTGTGTGCCGAGTTGCTTTGCCTCTGGCCATGCGGCGACCCGTTCTTTCCTGGCTAGACGGTCCGAGCTCACATTTCGAGAAACAGACTGTTGCACCTGAGGAATCGCTATTTCATCTTCTGCTGAGATGACTCCCCCCACTGGGATCACGACGGCAGCTTGCGATTCGATGGCGTTTGCTCCCGCTTTAAGGCTGAGCTCAAGTTGATGCTTGGCTACAAACGCCTTCAGTTTCTCTGACTTCCGAGCCATCACAAGCAGTAATTCGTTACAACTTTCCGTCGCAGTATGTAATCGACTGCGAACGCCCTCGCTTGCGTCTGCCCATGACGGCCTTGAAGCCAAGTCCTGCTGGCTCGCCCCCATCACCTCTTGTGTCCCAGAAGTCAGATCGGAATCACGTGAACCGGACAGAGATTTTTGAGATACAAAACTCGCGAGATCACTGTCCGGCTGCCAGAAATCGGCCGACCAGGGATCAAGTATCCAACTGACACTGCCCCATTCAAAATGCTCAAACTGCGCCAGAATCAACAATTCTTCGGCTTCAGACCGCGTCATGCCTCGCTCGGTAGCAATTTCCGCGACCGCGGACGTAGCCCCACTCAAGCCTTTTTTGGTCTTACCCAGCCCCAGTCCCGCAAGTTCCTGATCAATCAACCGCACCGGTGCCTTAAGAACTGCGGATAGGCCCTCAGCAGCTTTGGCCTCAGCAGTTTCGTTACCGGTGATCTGGTCACCTGAAACGCCGGCAACACTTTCTGACAACTGCAAGGCCCGAACCTCTCGCGGTTGGACACTGGGCTCATCGGCCACGATGGTACTTGCTTGCTCACCATGCGGCGTAACAACTGCTGACGAAACAACCAGAACATCATTCGATTCTGGCACAACATAGACGTCGATTGGAGTGCTGATACCAGACACACCACTGGACTCAAAATTATCCAACGCCGGATCCATCGGAAACCAGGACATTGCCAACATCGTGGCAGATGCTGCAACCGGCCATTTGATCAAAGATCGATTTACTTCCTTGTACATCCCTTCGCTCTTCCATGCATGGGAGGTAACAGCTGGGAAATCACAAAATTGATCGGTCCCTCCGATTTTCAGCCCGCCGTTAGGGATAGGCATCGACAGTTCGGGAGGCCCGAATGTACAGAGCTCGCCCTGCTGCCCCCAACCGACAATGGCTGCGCAACCAAAACGACCTGTGTAATCGGTAAAGTCAGCTCAATCGGTAACAAACCCATTGTGAAAGCCCCAACACAGGCATCCCAAGACATTGCCTCCGAGGCCATCGCCGGCGTTGCATCACCCGCATCGTTCAGTACCCTCAAATTCGCATCAGAAGGTATTTCCCCAACAATAAGTTGGTAGTGACTCGCCATTTGAGATTCGCTAACCTACGCAACATGGGAGTTCCACACAGCAAAAAGATTTTGGTCACCGGCCACCGTGGGATGGTTGGCTCTGCCGTTTGCCGGCATTTAGCAGACACCGATAATGAGGTGCTTACTGCCACAAGAGATGCACTTGACCTGACCAAACCAAATGCGACGGAAGCCTACTTTGACACCAACCGACCGGAAATTGTCATCTTTGCTTCAGCAAAAGTGGGTGGCATTCTGGCGAACGACACCTATCCCGTTGAATTCCTGACGGAAAATCTGACGATGGCCGTCAACACCATCGGAGCCGCCTATCGCCATGGGGTCAAACGTTTTCTTTTCCTTGGCAGCACGTGCATCTACCCGCGAGACTGCCCCCAACCGATCACCGAAGCATCGCTCCTGTCAGGTCCACTGGAACCTACCAACGAAGCCTACGCCCTCGCAAAGATTGCCGGGCTGAAACTATGCCAATACTACCGTCGCCAGCATCGCGTGACTTACCACAGCGTTATGCCGACCAACCTCTATGGTCCAGGTGACAACTATCACCCCGAGCACAGTCATGTGCTGCCCGCCCTGATTCGACGTTTCCACCATGCCAAACAGACGGGGCAACCGTCGGTTCAACTCTGGGGCACGGGACAACCCCGGCGTGAGTTTCTGCATGTCGACGACCTTGCTGATGCGATCCTACACCTTCTGTCGCTCGAATCACCTCCCGACTGGGTGAATGTCGGAACCGGTGTGGATCTAACGATCAGGGAACTCGCTGCCATCGTTGCTGACACTGTTGGATACACCGGTGAAATTCACACGGATCCATCCCGTCCTGATGGCACGCCAGTCAAATGTACCGACGTCACACTACTACGCGAGTGTGGCTGGAAGCATCGAATCAACCTTCAACAGGGTCTCGAAAATACTTACGCAGCGTTTTGCCGCGAACTAGACGCCGGCAAATTGCGATCAGCCTGACCCTGATGTTCCACCCGGGGATTGTTTGAACATCCAACAAGAAGTCGCACAACCAAGTATTCAACGACAAATCCATGACCAAAACAGCATTCATCACCGGAATAACAGGTCAAGATGGCAGCTATCTTGCAGAACTACTTCTGGAAAAAAACTACAACGTTCACGGTCTCGTTCGACGTAGCAGTACATTCTCTACCGGACGCATTGACCACATTTACAGCGACGTCCACGAGGCAGGCCAACTTCGTTTGCACTACGGTGACCTTACCGATGGCCAAGCTCTGTCAAATTTGGTTCTTGAAATCGAGCCTGATGAGATCTACAACCTCGGTGCCCAAAGTCACGTTCGAGTTTCCTATGACCAGCCGGTCTACACTCTGGAAACAGTTGGCGTAGGTGCTCTTAATGTGTTGGAAGCTGCGCGACTGTTGAATCGCAGAAAGCAGGTGCGTGTTTACCAAGCCAGCAGCAGTGAAATGTATGGCGAGGTGCTCGAAACCCCCCAAACGGAAACAACACCTTTCAACCCTCAATCTCCTTACGCCTGTGGCAAGGTCTACGCCTTTCACCAGACGGTGAATTACCGTCGTGGCTACGACATGTTCGCGAGCAACGGAATCCTATTCAACCACGAGTCGGAAAGACGTGGTGAGACCTTTGTGACCCGAAAGATTACCCGAGCAGCGGGACGGATCAAAGCGGGGCTACAAAGCAAACTTTACCTCGGTAACCTCGATGCCAAACGAGACTGGGGCTACGCAAAAGATTATGTCGAGGGGATGTGGCGAATTCTTCAGCATGATGTCCCTGATGATTTCGTACTCGCCACGGGCCGCACTGAATCAGTGCGTGATTTTTGCCGCCTCGTTTTTGGGCAACTCGATCTCAACTACGAAGATTACGTCGAGATCGACCCACGCTATTTTCGCCCCGCAGAGGTCGACCTGCTACTGGGAGATGCATCCAAGGCAAAAGAGAAGCTGGGTTGGACTGCAGCCACCGACCTTGAGGAACTTGCCCGAATCATGACACAGCATGATTATGATCTCGCTCAACGTGAAGCGCATGCCAAGAACTTCGTTCCCAGCTGATCATCAAGGCACGCCAAGCGATCACCACGAATCCGCATTCGTGACCGCGCATGAGTTCGCCGCTCCCCCCCGACTGCGAACGGAAATCGACCATGCCGGCAGGATTGCTCCCCAACTGCTGGGAAACCCCTCGAATCTGCAACTTATTGCCGGTTTCTGCGTTTCCCTCGGGAAAATCTCCAACAGGACTTACAGGACTCCAACGTGCCCCTCGACATTACTGCCTTCCGCCCTCGACGAAGATGGCAGCAGAGGTCAAACTGCGTGTCCCAACCCTTACGGTTTCCCCCCTTGAAAGACGATTCGGAACAATAATGGGAAAGAAGAAAGCAGCGACCTTTGAGCACGTAGAACCCATCGGAGATCGAGTGCTCGTACGGAAAGACGAACCGAAACGCGAAACGCGGGGCGGGATTGCGCTTCCTGATGCCGCTGAGATCCCAACAATCACGGGCAGAATCGTAACGATCAGTGCCGTTGTCGAAAATGATGAAGAACTGCCGCTTAGACAGTACGACAAAATCCTGTTCCACCCCAAGAACGCAATTCCAGTAGACCTGGAACACGACAACCAGCTTTTTGTCATTCCCGTCGACGACATTGTTGCCGTTTTCCGCCGCAACGAAAGTGAATGATTCAGGCGTGATCCAAGAGCACCGCTAGCGGGCCGTGCCGTGGCAAACAACAGCCACTGAAGCGTCGCGTGGATTTCCGTAGTACAGTTACCCGCAGGAATTTGTCGCACAAAGTCGCCGTCTAAAGTCGCCGTCTCACAACTTGCTTGTCAAGCGAAAATCCCGACCCATGCCACTGAACTCGCAGCAAGCTGCTGCCAACTTTTTTCATGTGCTGCAAAGGCGTACCTCAAAGCTGGAATGCGTCTGAAACGGAGCTTAAACGCGACAGCAGGCACGCTTCTGAGCATCGCGTCTGGAGCTCAAATTACCTCGGCGCACCTCTGCACCGTCAACTTGCCACCAACCGTTGGCACAAACTTGTTGCGCCAATCGCTGCCATGTAGATTCCTGAGTTCAATCTTTCAGCTTGTAGCACATCAATTTGTCCTGTTCTCGCAAGTAGAGGCAACCGTTCGCAATGGTTGGATGCGCCCATGTCTTGCCTTTTTGGTAGGCAGGCTTGAAGGTAGCGATTTCACGATATTCTTCTGGCGTGGCTTCCAACAAGATCACAACGCCATCTTGGCGCCGCATGATGATATTACCATCGGCATAGATCAGACTAGTTTCTCCGCTGCCAGCAGCTCGCTCCGGTCCCCATGCAATTTCACCGGTTTTCATGTTCACGCAAATAGGAAGTCCAGTTCCATTCCCGTGTCCCGCATAAATGTAACCATCTACCAGCGTCATACCGCCGTGCTTGTTTTGGAATTGTTTGCCATCGAGCCAGTAGACTTCTTCGGCCGAAACACCATCGTTGTCAGCTACCAACTTCAAGTAAGCAGAACCTGTTCCGTAACCTGTACTGGTGAAGACATGGTCACCATCAACGATTGCCGTGGGAATGTTTGCAGTTCCGTTGGAGACCCGATCATACCGCCAAAGTAATTTTCCATCGCTTGCTCGGATCCCGATCAATCCGCGTCCGACGAGCTGAATATATTGTTTGACTCCAGCACCATTGCTTACCACCACAGAGGCGTAACCAGCACCATCTCGAAGCCCTTTCCCATTAACACCATCCTCATCGCCATAATCTGGCAGCTTGGTGGCCCACACATCCTTGCCTGATCGCTTTTCGAGCGCCACAACCATTCCATCTTTTCCGCCTGGCGTACAAATGACCCATTCATCGTCGACCAATGGCGATTCACTGTACCCCCAACCACTCATCATTTTTCCGCCCCAATCGGAAAAGTCCCTCGACCATACCAGATCTCCGCTATCCCGGTTCAGACAGACCATTTTTCCATCACTTGAAACCATGTACAAACGGTCGCCATCAATCGTCGGTGTGGTGCGACTTCCTTCAAAACCATGCTTTGGTGCGCCGTCCGTGATCGCCGTCTTCCACACCACCTTGCCGGTCCGGGTGTCGAGTGCCATAGCTGACTGACTATCGGGAAAATTACCCGTGGTGTAAGCACGATCACCGGCAACTGTCACGCTGGCGTACCCCGAGCCCAAATCCTCTGCCATCCAAGCCAGTGGTGGCCCATCTTCACTCCATTGCGTGTAGAGGCCTGTCTCCACGGACAAATTAGCTCGCCCTGGCCCACGCCACTGCAGCCAGTCCTCAGCTTTAAGAACACTGCCAGGAAGAAACAGAAACATAAAAGCGGGAACAAGCAACTTGTGCATCAACACACTCCAAGTGCAGCAGGTAGGAAAAAGAGCGAATTCAGATCGCTGAGGGGAATTGTGAAAATAACGGATGACGGGCCTTTGTGCAGCTCATTTCTCGCCATTGGTCAAGAAACAACCGAACATTCAATAGAATCCTTGCCTTGCCAGAATCCGTGGCATGCCTTACTCGTCGTCGCTGAGCAATCGCTCGCGTATCTCTGGAAGTTTGGACTTCATATACCGATGTGTATGCAACGCATCCATTCCAGCCAGGCCAACAACCACCACCAGCGACACCATTACAACGCTCCACATGGCGACCCAAACGGGCCCGAGCCCCCAGCATGCAGCGACAATGGCAGCGACACCACAACCACCTAAAATCACATGGATACGGCGTCTCGATCGTGTCCGACGCTGATGATACGTTCTATCCAACTCGGTGGTGAAGTTATCGCTGGGCCACCCCTCCGTGTCTTGATAATGGAGCCACCCCGCGAAGGCGATAAGTGTGATGCCTAAAACCATGCTACCTGCGAACATCTTTTCTCCCTACAAACTTCGCCCTACTGCCTTTGCAACCACTGGTGCACTACCCACACCACCGCAGCAAGTGAATCACCACTGCAATTCGCGGGGATATCCTGCTCTGTATGCCAATATTTTGGTGCACCAAATCCAGGGCGTGGATAATCAAAATCAATCAGATCCACCGTTGGGATTCGAGCGATTTGGTTGAGTGGAATATGATCGTCATCAATATCGTGGCGAGAACGCGAAACAAAAGCATTCACACCAAGCTCTTCAGCCGTGTCCCAAATACCACGGGCGACATTCCGCGCATATTTGAGACTGTTTACCTCAAAATAAATCTTCAACTCACGGTCACCCACCATATCCAACAGAACCCCCGCCTGATACGGAATCGCTGGTGGTTGCATTTTGTACTTTTCTGCAAAGAAAGTAGAGCCTAGAAAATAATCGTCACGGCCTTGTTCAAAGACAAATTCCTCACCATCAAACAACACAATGTCGACCCCGACATCGGCCGGCAATATAGAAAATTGATGAGCAAGCTCCATCAAAGCTGCAACTCCACTCGCCCCGTCATTGGCCCCGACAAATACACCTCGAGGATTCCTAGAATCACGATCCGGAAACGGGCGAGTATCGTAATGGGCACAAAACAGAAATCGCTTGGGACGATTCGGATACCAGGATGCGATCAGGTTCGACATCCCCACCGGGGCGCCGGTTTCGGGATGCCTGATCTCGAAACTCTGCATCCTGACAACTGCTCCCTGTTTCTCAAAAAAATTCGTCAGCGACTGCTGTTGCTTCTTCATTTGCGATGAGCCCGACGGGCGTGGCCCCAAGTTGCAAAGGTCCGTCAGATAACCGAAGGCGCGGTCAGGTTTGTATTCCGCTGGAATAGCACCCTGTGTTGGATTGGATGCGTCAGACCCCTGATCCATCTGCCGTAACATCACGAGCAAGATGACGATAAGGCCTAATCCACCACCCACCAGGGTGCCCCAAAAACCGCCGCGTCGGGGAATCGAATCGACCTCCCCGCCTACCTTCGCAGCCCCAAGTTCCTGATCAGCCTGCGCATTCTTTACGGCCTTCGTAACAAGGCTGGAATTCGATGACTTGGCACGCTGTCGCCCCCGCTTGGCGGAACGCGTATGCTTTACCAATGGAACAGGTTTGTTCGAAGTCACTACGTTGGCCTCATCCTTCAATCGGGACTCAAGCGTCGGCATCATGCTGGGCACTCGTTTGGATAATCATAGGTCTCCATGCACATCTATTTCCGCAAAGTCAATCATTTCGGGGTGGGACACAAAAAATTCCAAGATCGTCGAAACTTGAGACCCCATTTTAAAACCTTGCTGAGATACGTACAAACCATTGTCTCTTATTTGTGGGCGTTGGATACCTCCCTGAATAAAGCGGCGAATTGCAAATTACGGCTTTTGCCCGCCACGCCGAAGCCTGTTTAGAGCCGTATAATAAATGGGACACCTTGAGACAAGGTTGTGCACCGCGGGAACGAACAGCGCCGAACAGCTCGAGCTCAATGAAAAAACCACTTACCTTTTGCTTATTTCTGTGCCTTCTTTGTACTGCTGGTACTGGATTCACGGCGCACGCGTTCGCGCAGGACGAGGAACAGAGTGAGCCCAAAAGTGGTTATGAGGTCACCGTTCCCAACCCGCTGGACGCAGCATCTGCAACCCAACTGATCAAAGACCTGACCAAGCTGGCCAACTCGGTTCCCGCTGATCGGAGAACGACGGTCTTGCTCAAATTCCAGAGCGACTCCAAAGTCCCGGGAAAAACGACTTTTGAAGATGCCTTAAAAGTGGCTCGGGGAATCACCTCACCCCAACTTCGACGACTGAAGATTGTCACGTTTTTGGATGGTGAAATCACAGGTCATTCCGTCCTAGCGATCATTGCCTCAGAGGCTTTGTTGACAACGCGCGAAGCGGTGATTGGTAATGCCGTCGCCGATGAGATACAGGCAGACCCGACCATTTTATTGACTTATGAGTCAATTGCTGAAAGACGAGGTCTGTTCCCCACTCCGATTGTCGCTGCCTTAGCGGATCCGGGACTCGAACTAGCCGAGATCACTCGAATCGGTGGAGAGCGGGAGTACGCAACCACCAAAACACTGAATGAACTCCGCAAGGAGGGCAAAATTCTGAAAGAAAATATCATCAGCCCGGCTGGGCTTCCCCTGAAATTCGATGCACAACAGTTGCGTTCGGCCCGCATCTCCGCAGGCATCATCGACACCATTGATCAGGGCCTCGAGTTACTCGATCTTGCAACCATAGAACCATTGAAACAAGCAGGACTGCTGGGTGATCCTAAGGGGGCGATGCTTGAGATCACCGGGGCGATCACTGGAGGGCGGGTTCAACGCTGGCAAAGCAACCTGAGCGCGACGTTGAAGTCTGGAGACACCAACACATGGCTCATCGCAATGGATTCAACGGGCGGAGACCTAAACGGAAGCATGATCTTGGCGGGCTGGTTCTCGCAACCAGAACCACCCCTCCGAACCGTCGCAGCAAATATCAGCGGGGAAGCCAGAGGCGATGCGGCTTTGATTGCCTTGGCCTGTAAACCACTGATGATGACGCCCGACAGTACCATCGGCGGACCTGGTGCGTATGCAATCAGCACAGAGGGCTTACAGCCTTATGATGAAGTGATCGATCAGATCGCTACCTCGACCAACCGACCGGCTGCGTTAATCAGGGGAATACTTGACCCCACGACTGTGGTTTACCAGTACACAAACCGCAAAACAGGACGTATCCGTTATGCAACAGAGCAGGACCTGGTCCTCAATGTTGATGACCCCGAGCTTGAAAAAGCGAAGTGGAAACGGGGCGAACAAATTCAACTCAGCGAAGGCTTGGATGCTGCGACTGCCATTTCTCTCGGGCTTGCAGACGGAGAAGCAGCGTCCACGGCAGATGCTGCCAAGCGATTGGGTCTTACGGAAACTCCCCCACTGGTCTCTGATCGTGGGCTGGTAAGATTCGTCGAAAATATTGGCCGCAGCACGAGCGTCGCTTTCCTGCTCCTGTTCGTCGGCTTCATCGCTTTATCTGCAGAAGCAAGCTCTCCGGGCCTGAGTATTCCAGGCTTCATCGCGTTGACATGCTTTGCCCTCTTCTTTTGGATGAAGTTTTTGGCAGGGACAGCAGAGTGGCTTGAATTGGTCGCGTTTACCCTTGGGCTGATCTGCATTGGTATCGAGATTTTCGTACTACCCGGTGTAGGGATCTTCGGTATTGGAGGGGTCCTGCTGATGATTCTTGGCATCGTTTTGATGAGCCAGACATTTATCCTTCCCCAAAATTCTTTCCAGTACCAAATCCTAAACCGGGGCATCTGGACAGCGTTGGCAGCGCTGCTAGGGTTAATTGCAGGCGTGATTGCCATGCGTTACGCGCTTCCCCATGTGCCGCTATTCAGTGGCTTGATGATGGAACCAGAAAACGAAACCCGAATCAACGAGGCAGAAAAGCTCGCTGACTACAGCAACCTGCTTGGGCGCATCGGCCTAACAACAACACCACTGCGACCCGCCGGCAAGATTAAAGTCGACGAACAGTTGGTTCAAGTTGTGAGCGATGGAAGCGTCATTCCAAGGGGACAACGCGTCAAAATCACAGAAGTCAACGGGACGCGAGTCGTCGTCGAAGCACAAGAGGATGCATGAATAATCTCGTCTATTCAATTTTAGCACTGCTAATTTTTTATATCGTTCTGGTGGGTGAGTTCCTGTTGCCAACAGGCGGATTGCTCGGCTTGATGGCAGTTGCAGCGTTGACCACGGCGATTGTTTTAGCGTTCAAATTCAGCATGGCTGCAGGCATCAGCGTCAGTGCATTCATTGCTATCTCATCCCCTTTCTTCATCATGTTTTTAATTCGCATATGGCCAAACACACCTGTGGGAAAACGGATGCTGAATCTAAAACGTGGACAAACAACACAACCGCCCTGCCGAACAACCAGTAGCGGAACGCCGTTGGATGAGTTAACGGGCCAGCGAGGCATCGCAAAAACCAACTTGCTACCCAGTGGGCTTATTACGATCAACGGTGAAAAAATCGACGCTGTCAGCACCGGCATGCCGATTGATGCAGGCAGCCACATCATTGTCGTGAAAATCGACACAGGCCACGTCCAAGTGCGTGAACTGTCGAAAGATGAGCTAGAAATGAACGATGCACCGGAACCGTCTCCTACCAAACTACTTGAAGATTCACTCGAGTCATTTGACTTTGAATGATCACGAACGAGCTGACGGATTGGGCCCCACCCACGACATGATCGCTTGGTGAGATGCACCCCCGAAAACTTACCTGCCGATAGGTTTCTTGTCGCCCGTCTGAGGCACTACTGGGCTACCACTCTACCTTGTAGCCGAAAGCCCAGAAAACAGTTCAAAAGGCTGTAAAATCCATTAAGTCGCCGTGGGTGAGATGCTGATACGCTGACCGCAATGCTCTACAATAGGACCGATTCGGCGTACAGCCCCTTCAAACCTGAACCTATCATCCCGCGTCATGCGTATTTTGTTCCTTGGCGATATTGTTGGTAAACCCGGTTACTCAGCGGTACTGAAACACGCGGGTGCGATACGCGCCAAGGAAAAGCTGGATGCCTTGGTCGTGAACGCCGAGAATGCATCCGATGGGTCTGGGCTAATGCCACGTCAGTACAAACGTCTGCTCGAGGCGGGGGTTGATGCAATTACCTTGGGTGACCACATCTACCGATGCAAAGAGATCATTCCGATACTCGAAACCAGCAAACGGATGGTCAAACCTGCCAATTATCCCGGCGACGCAACGGGGCGAACGTGGACGGTCGTGGAGACCCCCTCCGGTCCTCTGGGAATCATCTCACTACTAGGTCGGGTCTACATGCGTCCTGTAGACTGCCCATTTGACGCAGTGGATGCTGCACTTGAGGAAATTGGTGATAGTGCCAAATACATCCTGGTAGACGTTCACGCCGAAGCGACCAGCGACAAGCAGGTCCTTGCTCGCTATCTCGATGGAAAAGTCACCGCAGTTTTGGGCACACACACTCATGTCCCCACCGCTGATGCACATGTCATGGAAAATGGCACTGCTTTTCAGTGTGATGTTGGCATGTCTGGTCCATACGACAGTATCATCGGTCGAGATGTCCGAAGAGTCATGCAGACCACTCGGTCATTTGAACCATGCCATTTTCACGTTGCGACTCGCGATGTTCGGCTTTGCGGCGCTGTTGTAGAAGCAAATACAACCGGCAGAGCAACTTCCATCACTCGCTTCGAAATGGAAATCGACGACTGACCACTGCGTCCAACTGCCAGCAAACCCGTCTTGATTGAGCAGTAACCGCCAACGGTTATGTCAAACGGAACGTCATGACGACCTCGTCCTATCAAAGCAATCCATGCAAAGCGGTTGCAATCAAGCAACGACTGCAACCCTGCTGAATCAGCTGATGAGCATCTGATGGACTCCGAATTCCACCACCAGACCAAATGCAAAGCTTCGGATTTGCTTGCTTGATCTCACGGCACAATTCTCCTGTCACGGCTCCCACCTGTTTACCCACACTAGCGATGTCAAGAATCACGAGGCGATTAATTTCGAGCTTGATCGCATGATCAATCCACTGCGATGGGGTCGAACCGACTTCAACATTGACCTCATTGCCCCCCGCTCCAAGAAGGGGCGTCCGATGGTCCCAATCCACTGCCACACGGGGCTGATGTTTCATCCTACGATCTGACAGCTTTTTCGAAACGAGAAATTGGCCTCCCCGAAAATCGAGTCCCAAACAAATTCGCTCAACCGCGACACATTCTGCCAAACGACTCAGGGCTTTTGGAGAATGCGCCGTCTCGGTAGCAGCGATGATTCCCAAACAGGAATGCGACGCAACCAACGTAGTGATAGCATCAATCACTGTCTCTGACTCAGCACCGGACCAGCCCAGATCGACCAGAACTTCTCCGCCGGCCTCCGCAGCGATCTCGCCTAGCAATGCAGCCTGCAAAGCTTGACCACTGATTGCATCAAGATCGGCGATATAAAAAGACTGGATCCCGAGTCTACGATACTGCCGGACTAATGCGACTGGGTCCCCATCCGATGCTCTTGTCGGTGCGTAACTCTCCCGCTGACCTGCGATCGCATGCACCGACTGGCCACCGGCCAAATCGATAACGCCAGCAAGGTCGCCAAAAGGCCACTGTGTGGAACCCACATTTAAACCGCGTTTTATTCGGCAGGCAACGAGAATACTGACTCGACTTTTACAATCGCGTAGTCATCTGGAAAAGTATGGATCGCTTGAACAAGCATTGAGTTTTGACGCGTTTCCACATTCACATAACTCAGCGCCCCGAGCGCCATACGTCCACTTGCATCAAACGTGTGCAACAAACCTTCGGTAGGCCCTTCGCCCAATTGCTGCTGAACCATCCAAAACAAGTCTGGTTCGACCGACTCCAACTGGAAACTGGTGCGGTACTCGACGCCATCACGGCACTGCGCTCGCTCGGTACGACTGCCTTTCAATGACTTCGCCAACAAACACCTACGCTTAGGTAGCGGTTGATGTGCACTCGTAGCAACTTCACAGATGGTCACGCCTCCGCCGTTCCACGTGATGACATGACCGCAATTGGTAATATCCACCCGCGCCTCGTAACGCGTGCGTTCGATTCGACGGCTCTTCTGAAGAGTATACAGTTCGGGATGCAATGACCGGCTGAATACTTGAAACGCCAGTTCGGCGACTTTTGGGCGGACCGAAAGCACAATGGAGTTCCGTAACACGAACGAGTATAAAATCCGAAGTTGACATTGCCACGCATGGCAATGGTCTCAACGGTTAAATCCCTCAGCCAACCAATCGGCATAACTTTGGAAATGAATGATTCATCTGTGCCTGTTCTCGAAATACGAATTCAGGACCCGCAGCACAAACACTTGCCTCATTTGTACTGCGTGTATTATAGGCACTGTATCCGAACTGGCTAAAGAGCGTTTAAGCTGGTAGGACAAGAATATCTTTTTTACGTTACAATTTATTTTACCATTGACATCATCAGCGAAGCGTGCGCCATGGTAATCGTGATCGATAACTACGATTCCTTTACATACAACCTTGTGCAACGACTGGGCGAGATTGATCCTGCCGCGGAAATCCGTGTGTTCCGCAACGACGATTTGTCGTTAGCTGAGATCGATGCCATGTCGCCGTCACGCATTTTAGTCTCACCAGGTCCATGCACACCGAATGAAGCTGGCATAAGTGTTGAATGCATTAAACACTTTGCTGGTCGGGTACCCATTTTGGGCGTGTGCCTGGGCCATCAATCGATTGGGCAGGCATTTGGTGGTAGCATCGTTCGCGCGCCGGAATTGATGCACGGTAAAACCGATCGCATCGAGCACGACAATGAGGGACTTTTTTCAGGAATCGCCAACCCATTTGTGGCAACGCGTTACCATAGCCTCGTCATCAAACCGACGACATTGCCAAAAGAACTAGCGGTCTCTGCCTGGACTGACACCGGGGGGGAAAGGCAGATCATGGGCGTGCGGCATACCGAATTTCCTCTCGAAGGTTGGCAATTCCACCCTGAAAGCTTTTTGACCGAGCCCGGAATTGAATTGCTAAAACGATTCCTAAACTGGTAGCGTCGCTCGCTAGGACACTTTGTTGAAAAATACTTTTTCAGCTGTGTCACGAAGAATCCATCGGCGGTCCGTCTTCGACAACGATTTCAAATGGTGACCAACCAGATCAATCGAAGATTGGTAGTCGTGCTTTCCCTGCACTTGATAGGGACAATCACTGGCCCACATCAGTCGCTGCGGCGAAAACGAATCAATGACCCGGCGAAGCATGGGAATTAAGTCTTTGTAGGGCGGTTGCTTCTTTCCGAGAGCGTAAAACGCTGACATTTTGACATGAACGTTCGGGTGTCGAGCAAGCTGGCACAGAGAGTTGAGCTGCGCCGGAACGATTTCCCCGGTGACTCCTACACGGCCAAAATGATCAATTACCACCCGAGTATCCGGATACTTAACGCACAACTGGTCAATCACACCCAAGTCACTGGGGTTGATTAATGGGCAGATGCTCAATCCCCGACGCCCAGCGATTTTCCAAAGTGTCGCCATACCAGAATCGGTCAACCAGTGTTTTTTTTGACCGCCTCGGCGATTGATGCGAAATCCACGAACACCTGCCGTTGATAAAGCGTCAATCTGCATGGGCAAGTCTGCAGCGTGATGATCAACAATCCCCACTCCAGAAAAAACTCCCGGGTACTTCTTGATCACATCGAGCATGTAGGAATTGTCAGTGTCGTAAAAGCTCATCTGTATTAGAACTACACGCTCCACACCGGATGGCTGGCATTCCGCCAAAAGTTGCTGAGGCGTAAAACTTGCTGGCACCATGTCTTCGACGGAGAAACGATTCGTGTCGATGGGGTACCGCTCGACATCGGGCGTCCAAACATGCACGTGAGCATCGATCCACCCCGTTTTTTTCTGCCCCAAAGACTCTTCCTGAGGATCGGAAGACGCATCCGCCTCGACAGCCTGCCCCACGCCGGGATTTTGGTTTCGGCCAGCAACTGACGTCACGCCGGTATTCAACAGCGACAAAGATGAGGCTGCACCACCCAAAAACACACGTCGCGTGATGGACCTATTCATCAAGGATCACCTTCCAGTGAGAAATCAATTTCATGCGAGTAGGATACGGCAGCCAAGCCCCCAACCATGAATTCATATCGGTGAGCTGGCAACTTTCAAACGTAGCGAATTTAAATCGTTCCATCCGGCTGCCATGCTCCCTACGACAAAACCTGTGTCCATTCAGCAGAACAGCCATTGCACCCATTGCATTTTGTCGCCGCCTTCAGGAATTCTCGAATCTACTTTCTAGTCACGTAAACAAAGTAGGCTCCATGGACCGTTCCGTCCTCAGATTCAAACGATGCTGACAAGGTTTTCTTACCGGCTTTGACCGTTAAATCAAACGTCACTTCTTTGGCATTGGTTCCAATCGGTTTGGTGACAGTGACGTCACCGATTTGCAAGGTTGCCTTGACAGGTTTGATGGCCAGACCATCAGCAGTGCGGTAGGCTTTCGCGCCTGGCACGGGTGCACCAGGTGCAAGCGGTGCAGCAATCGGCAGATCAACTTCTTCGGGCCAACGTCGAAGACGAAACTGATATTCACCGGGCTCAAACACTTTCACATTCCAAAAACCTGTATTTCCTTTTCCATTCATGGCGCGACGCACATGGCTTTGGTTCCAGGGAGTCGAACCGGTAGTGATCCAATCGTGCGATGTCAAACGCGCAGGATTATCGTCAGGGTGGCCAAGATAGATTGCAGTCGCGTTTTTAAACGACGGCTCGATTTCAGCCCACCACTGATCGTAGAAGTCAGTCAGACGCTGCACCACTTGGGGATGCGTTGCGGCAACATCCTTCTTTTGGCCAGGATCCGACTTGATGTTGTAGAGCTCTTTCCCGTTGTTCAAACGCCACGTTGACGTCATGACAGCACTTTTTCGCCATTTAATCGGATCTTTCACCCGCTGAGAATCTGTCACCAGAATCCGATCAGGCCAAGCATCGGGTTGCTTGCCATCCAACAGAGGCTTGATTGAAACGCCGTCGAAATTAATGTTCTTGGGTGCTTCCACACCACACAACTCAATAAGCGTCGGCAGGACATCAACATAGGCTGTGATTGTCTCAACATCACGTCCACCACGGAGGTCGCCAACCGGCCAACGAATAAACATAGGAACACGGTGTCCCCCGTCATATTCGCTGCCCTTCTTTCCACGCATGCCAGAGTTGAAAACGCGATCACCGGCAGAAGTTCCATTGTCGGTTGTAAAAATAAAGATCGTGTTGTCGGCCAGGCCTTGGTCATCAAGGAAGGCACGCAACTGACCAACATTTTGATCGATGTTCGCGATCATCCCGTAAAAGTTGGCTAAGTTAACGTTTTGGTCCTGATACGGCTCACTGAATTCCTCGGGAGAATGCATGGGACCATGCGGTGCGTTCGTGGCAATGTAAGCTAAGAAAGGCTTCCCCGCAGCTTTCTGCGTTTTGATGAAGTCTTTCGCATAGCGGAAAAACACATCCGTACAAAAACCCTCGACAGCTTCGGGCTTACCGTTGTGCCAGTAACTACCGTCAAAGTAGGCATTGTCCCAGTAGTCGGGTGTCTGCCCTACACCCCCACCGCCATGTCGCATGACTTCGGTGAATCCACGATCTTCCGGGCGGAACGGGTAGTTGTCACCCAGGTGCCACTTACCAAACATACCCGTCGCGTATCCGTTGTCTCTGAACACCTGCCCCATAGTCACTTCACTCTCACGCAACATGGAACGCCCCATGATGGTATGCCAAACACCTGTACGATTGGTCCAGTGCCCCGTCAAAAAGGCCGCTCGCGTGGGCGAACACGTCGGCGCAACGTGATAATCAACAAGCCTGACTGCATCAGCGTGCAGTGCATCAAGATTGGGAGTTTTCAAGACCGGGTTTCCGTGGCATGACAAATCGCCGTAACCCTGGTCGTCGGTAATCACGATTACAACGTTCGGTTTCGTCTCTGCGTTTGCGACGCAGCAACGAGCAGCGAAAAGCACGCAACAAAAGAGTAGGAACGCAACCTTTGAGAGATGTCGAAGTGGCATAAATGACCCGAAACGGTTGGGAATGGAATGATTGGCGAGTCCGCATGCACAAGTTAGCTGAGCTTAACGGCCTGCGACAATCCGTCGATTGTATCGGAAACATCCCCTTTGTGTTCAAGCTCAAACTTGGCATCTTGCCCCGGGAGCAGTCGTGCAGATGATCGATCGGGCGGCAATTCAACAAAAGTGGCTCAACCTGAGCGAGGAATTATGCCAGCGAGGGCGGGAACAACCCAAAAATTCACGAAAAACAAGCACTCACCCACATCGTGTTTGCGACTCCAGCCGAATCACGGAGGTAACAAACGCAAGAAAGGGTTAACAAGCGACTATAATCTTCGGTAGTTCGTGTGCACGGGCAATAGGAATCACCGTGACGCTGACAAACCCCAATCAGAAGCAAGAAAAGATGAAATCACAGTACGATTGCGTTGTCATTGGTGGCGGTCCCGGGGGATCATCCGCGGCGTCTATCGTAGCCGAAGCCGGCTGCGATACCCTGCTGATCGAGCGGGAGGCAGTCCCGCGTTTTCACGTAGGTGAGTCTCTGATGCCCGAAACTTTCTGGCCCCTGCAACGCCTCGGCCTCACAGACCGCGTGCGCACGAATGGATGGCAGGTCAAAAAGAGTGTGCAATTTGTCACTCATAAAGGCACAGAATCAGATCCTTTCTTCTTCCGCGAGCACGATGACCGAGAATGCAGCGAAACCTGGCAGGTTGAGCGTAGCGAATTCGATAAGATGCTTTTTGATCGAGCGGCTGAATTGGGCGCTGACTGCTATGACCGCACCCGTCTGGTCGATGTCCGTTTTGACGAGTCCGGTGCCGCTTGCGGAGTGGTAATCAAGCAAGCGAACGACGAACTCAAGGAGATCGACTGTCGCGTCGTAATTGACGGGACAGGCCAGCAATCCTTCGTAGCGAACAAGCTGGGGCTCAAGCAAGTTGATCCCGACCTGAAGAAGGCTGCCATCTGGACCTATTATAAAGACGCTGTGCGTGGTGAAGGCGATAACGAGGGCGCTACGATCATCATGAACACCGAGAACAAAGAGGCATGGTTTTGGTTCATTCCGCTCTCTCGCGGGATCACTAGCATTGGTTGCGTTTCTGATAATGACTACTTGCTCAAGGGCCGCGGAAAGCCCGAGGAGGTGTTCTTCGAAGAACTCGAACGGTGTCCTGGTTTAAAACCACGACTCGCCAACGCTACGCAACTGGGTGACATTCGCACCGCTAAAGAATTTTCCTACATGACCAAGGCGAACGCTGGTGATGGCTGGGTCCTGGTCGGCGACGCACTCGGTTTCATCGACCCGGTTTACTCCTCGGGCGTCTACTTCGCGTTGGAGATGGGGGTACGAGCTGGAGATGCCGTTGCTGAGGGCCTTAAGATGGGAGACCTCTCCGCGAAGCAATTGGGTTCATGGTGCGGAGACTTTAAGGAAGGTGCCAAGCTAATTCGCAAACTGGTACACGCTTTCTACACCAAGGAATTCAGTATCGGACGATTCATGAAAGAGCACCCTGAGCACCGTGGCAGCGTCACAAACCTCCTGATCGGCCGAATTTTTGACGAGGGGACCGCGAAGGTCTTCGATGACATGGACGCATCAATCTCGCGGGCGAAAGCGGAAGCAGGACAGATGTAATGATCAGGTATTCCCTGCGGTTGTCCGCGGAGGAGGATTGTTGTCGCTCACGCTTAATTTCTGTGTTTTCTTTGACGCAGTTGTTTACGATTGGTACATTCAATTTACCTCCGCAGTTTGGGTGAAAAGGTTGCATCGCCCCATTGTTCAGATGGCGGACTGCGACTAATTCATTCCGCTAATATTGAAATGGGGATCCTGTGAGAACGACTTATCCACTCCTCATGGTGCTGCTGGCACTAAGCCCAAGCGTTCTGTTTCCAGCGAAATATAGCCTTGCACGGGATGCAACCGTAGCAGCCGCAGCGGCTGAGAATCGGGAACTCCGCCGGTCGGCGATTTTCCGTGGCCTTACTGCGGCTAGCGAGCAAACACGGTTGCGAACAATCCTGAAGTGTAAGCAGCAGTCGATCCACCTCCCCGCCGAACTCCCCATCCTCTTGGCGGCTTCTCGCCGAAATATTGAGGCGGCCGAAACGGAAAGCAATATTCGCGCCAGCACGTCTCAATTGCTGTACCTGCTAGGTACTCTTCATGAACCCGAGGTTGAGTCGCTATTCATCGACGCTCTCGATTCGCCACTGATGGGCATCCGTCTCATTTCGACAGACGTACTCGGGCAATTCCAATTCCACGGTGCCATCGACGCGTTGAAGAAACAAGCCCGTCGTCCCGAATACAAGGAAATGTATGGTTATCGCTTCAACCTGCTGCGTGCTTTCACGCGGATGCATCACCCCGATGCGGTTGATTTCTTGACGACCATTCATCTGACACTTGACGGGCAACTGCACCACTTGATTGAGACTGCACTGGCTTCAGTCACCGTTTCCGACTTTTTGGGAGATGACGAACGCTTTCGCAGATGGAAGGAACGCAACAACCCGGTACAAGAAACGAACAATGCGGAAGAGCAAGACAAAATTGTTTTCAAAACGGCCGGATACGAGCCGGAATCCATGAACCGCATCAAGTTTACAAAGCAGCAGTACTACGGGATTGATATTCATGCCCAGCGAATGATGTTCATTATCGACCATTCTGGCAGCATGAAAGATTACTGGGCTGGAATGAGTCGCCTCGCAAGGGCCAAGTTGGAGTTGATCAAAGTCATCAGGGAATTGCCAGAAGAAACCGAATTCGCAATCATGTTTTACGAAACTGGAGTCCGGGTTTGGAGAAAAACCTTGGTGGACGCAAGCGAACAAAATAAACTCGAAGCCATCGCCTTCATCCGTAGGCTTGGTTATGGAGACCGAACCAATACCTACGGCGCCTTGCGGCAGTCTCTTACCTTTGATCAGGATCTGGAAACGGTATTTTTGTTGACAGACGGCAGACCCACCATTGGTGAAACCACCGAACCAGAAAAAATTCTTGTCGATATTCTTGGCCGCAACCAGTTTCGACACCTGAACTTCAACACAATCGGCATCGCGGTTAACCCCAGAACCGAGGCCTTTCTAAAACAGCTGGCTGAAGGTTCCGGAGGTGAGTATCGGCGTGCTCTGTGATCAGCCGCTTATTCTCTGCTGCGGACCCTGATCCCGGACCTGTAAAGCGTCACACACAGTAGTGTTCCGACGTTGGTATTCTGCAAACTAGTTCGGTAACGGGTCGCTCGAACGCTGGTGCAACTAAGTCTCGACCATCATGGGTTGAACGCAGCGAGTCCTGCCACCTTCTGTACAAGAGCGACTCTGAGTTCATTTCAAATGTCCGGTGCCCAAACGACTTCCATTGTTTCTAATCGCCCTCAAGGCCTCTTCATTACCGAAGTCATTACCGCGACTAAAACACATGGCAAAGCACGCACAACAAACTGTCTTACACGCAGTTTGGCTCTAGCACTCGTTCTTTGCGCGTCCTGTACAACGAGAGCAGATGAACCTGTCCCCGCAGGTTTAACCGAGGCAATCAATAATCCAGCAATTCCAAGCATCCTGGATGTGACAATCCTTGATTACAACGCCCAAGGGCATGGCCTGATTACGGTCAGTGAAATTTACAAGAAGGCAATTCGACAAGGAGGGAAACTTGGCTGCCCCCGAAAACCATCCGTGGCTATGGGACTAGTCACCCAGACAGGATTACGCCACTGAAGACAATCACAGAGGGGAACATAACAAGATTACTTGTGTTTCTGGACGGTGACCTTTTGTATTCGACATACAACAATTGCTTCCCGATTCGCAGCAGTGATCAAGGAAAACTGGAAGTCGGCGTCGGCTTCAATGGAAGTGGCGGACCTTGGCTGTTATTAAGCAACATTACAAATGCAATACCCAGCTCAGTTAACTTTGAGCGGCATTACATTCAAAATGCCAAACTGGAAAAAGACGAAGAACAGAACATTATCAAGCTTGCCAATCAATGCGGCATCGCAACAGTTGCAAAAATCTCCACGCACTACTTTAGACCATCGAGCAACCGAACTATCACAGTACAGAGCATTGAAGAAATAGAAGGTCGTGTGGTTTGTTGCAAATCACTGGAGTTGAAATATGCAAAATGGTGGACAGGAACGGATGGACCTCAGCCTGGTGACAAGCAACTTGGCGAGTTCTGGGCTGGCAAAGCACAATCTCAAAAACCAATCATTCTGAAGGTAGGAAAAAAAAATACCGAACTCGCTCCATCGCAGGACTGACCGCTGAGGAATGTGAAACGATTCTAGCTGCGTTCCTAAAAGGCAGTTACACGGCAGCTCGCGAAAATGCAAATCAACTCAAACAAGTTGACTGGACCAATCCGAGTGTTTTCTGCAAACGCGGTGATACCATTTCAGTATCATTTCCTCACAAGCAGGAAGGCGCAGGTTTCTTTGACCTGCAGTTTCAACAGATCAAACCAAAAATCATGCTCACCGAAGTCATGCAAGCGGTTCCCTGATGCGTTCATGATCAATCAGGTAGGCCTGGCTACGAGTCAAGCCTCGTAGACTTCGTTGAAACCACTATCGCAACACCAATGGTGAATCATTTTCCCGCGATCAAATCGGGTCAGCAATGGAGTCGATTCATCACGCCGCCACTCTGCTGGAAATACGGTTTTTATCGATGATTCCTTTGATCTTATCGACATTCCGCATACCACTGACCTCGATCTCAATACTCGATTGAGCGGCTGAGGAAACCCCAATGCTGCCCACACCCAAAACACGCTGAAAAAACGTTTGCTCAATCTGCACGTTCCTGACATCGCGGTGCCATACCTCAGTGATAGAGCGACTCAACCAACCACGGTGTAGACGCGTTCGCAAGTCTGTCACGGTCAGCTCCGTACTCCGGCAACGGAAAAACCAGATCACCAACATCGGAATTCCAATCCCGACCAAGGACAGGGCACAAACCACGATAAAACTGAACGGACGGTTTCGAAACATTGACGGCGAAGCTACCAATAAGCAGGTTTCGCTGGACATGACTGATACTCCATTTACCAAAGACAAGTTTCAGAGGACTCTCTGCTTGTTTGGCAGTAATCAGACCACTTCGGGGCGCGCAACAATCGTGTTTCGATGTCAGCGTTGAATCAGCTGTAAATCCGGCAACAAAGAAAAAATTCAACATCAAGCCGCAACAAACCACCTAGTTCTCGCAAAAGTAGATCGGCAGCGTGAACCCCACAAAACACGGCATCAAACCGCTATCTCTGTATGATTTTGACAATCTATGAGCAACAGGAACAACAACCCCAAAGCTCAGCAAACTGCATTACCGAGTCATTCCCAATTTAGCTCTCCGGCGTCTCGCCTTTGCTTTCGAACTATCGCAACGGCTCACCTGCGAGTGGTTTTCCATTGGTCGTGAGAACTTGGAAATGGTGAGCCCGATACGGTCCCTCGAAAGTCCATACAATTTCTTTGGCGGGTGTGACTTCCAGAAGTTTGACACCCTGCTTTGCGTGATAGGCCGTGATTACCGTGTTTCCATTGGGAAGCCGTTGTCCACCGCATGCATCGTCAATCGGATTTCCTGGTAAATCTTCATTACTGACTTTCCAGATGACATTTCCCTTGGCATCCATTTCAACCACTTTGTTGCCGTTGGTTAAACAGACCAGGGTGTTTCCATTCCCAAGTCGAATGGCAGTGAAGGGCCAGTTCTTGGCAGCTCGCCCTCCCAACGCTTCCATATCGGTCGGAAATGAACTGACAACTTTACCCTGCGCGGTGTACTCTTTGACCTTAAACGCCAAAAGGTGTGGGACCAAATAGTTACCGTTCTCCAATTTTCTTGCCATGCGTGTTTGCATGTGTGCGTTATCCGTCTCTGGCTTTAACGCGACATCCACCGCGATTTCTCCGCTCGACATTACTTCCAATAACCGCGGTTTGCTGCCCAGTTCTGTTATTAGCGTATTACCATTGGCAAGCCGTTGCACTGTTCCAATTTCTTTGTTGGTTGAATTCAATTTATATTCAAACACAACTTCTTTCTCGGGAGTGAATTCGCGCACGATGTCCCCCCACGCAATCAGCACATTCCCATTTGGCAAGACCCAGCCATCACGTGCTCCCGCTCGTCCTGAATCCCATTTAGGCTTACCGTCTTCGCCGACGATTCCAGTAAAGTCCGGGCCAGCAACAAAGAACGAATGCTGAATCTCAGCAGCCTGCAACAGTAGCGGCACGCAGCAACAGGTCCCAAAGATCATGGCAGTAAATATCTGAGTCAATCGTTTCTTCATCTCAGTTCCTGTAATCGTATTTGTCTTTTCATTGAACTGTCTATCCACATCAGCTTAGACCCGGCTGACGATGCATCGCGAACACAGACCGCGGTAGGCTACACATTCTAACAGGCCCCCAATCCAAATGCAGGGTAGGCCGAGATCAGCCCCTAGACATGATATGCGAACCCAGACTTCTCCATCTGAAGGGGGAAAGCCAAACCTGCCCATGATCATTTCGCCGAGAGCCGACGTGGCAATCTAACAGCATGAAGAGATCCTAATGACCACCACTACAAGATTGCAAATTCAGACAGACTGCAAATAGCTTGCACTACAACCCACACTGCCCAAACAAAATCAGTGCTGCGCATCAACTTTACGATCGACAACCATTTACCATGGGTCTGCGAAAAGCACAGCAGACAGAAGTAAAACCGACAGTCACTTTGGGCGCCTACCACGCCTGAGTAAGTTTATTCACGCAGCATCCGGGTTTTCTGACTCGGGCAGACCGAGGAATCGGAGAAAACCCAGATGTTGAAATAGACACACCAGGTCAAAGACACAAGCTAACGCACTGCTGCAACTTCTGCGTCTCGTCGCTTCAGCGACTTGCCAAGATTGCCTTGGAGAATCTGCCCTCTTGCCTCGACGGCGACTGTTCACCGAAGACGTAAAGGTGCGAGCACAGGGTGTTGAACATTGGACTTCATTCCCGCCCACTCCCACGCTCCAAACAGCAGCATGCTGAAACATAGATCACCAACAACGCTATACCCAAAGAATGGGATTGCGTTAGTGAAGCATGCAGCCAAGCCTGCCAAAGTCATCGGGTACCAACCAGCAGCCCACACTCCCAGATTGCTAACCAAAAAGAACAGGCAAGAAGCCAGCAAGGCTCCGCTTACCACTCGGAGCTTCCATTGCCGCTTCGCGACCCAGCGGCCCACAGGAACAGCGGCCACGGTACCCGCATAGACGAATGCCATTGCAAGGGGACTGTAGAGGCCCATTCCGGGAATCCCTAATGAATGCCCCAACAAGTCACTCCCCGCAAGAACGGCAAGTGGTACCAAGTATGCCCGAGCCCCGGAGAGGTAGCAGCCCGCGAAGAGCCCAAGAGCAGTTACACACGCCACATTGGGGGGATGCGGCAGAAAACGGCTAGCTGCGGCGATAACAATCAGCAAATAAAACATGAACAGCCATTCATTGAGAGTAGATTCAGTTCCGTTGATCGGACCCCTGTTCTAACGTCCTTTGTGACTCAGCGAAAGCCTACGGGAAACCGATAATCACCCCTGCTGCTGCCCCTGCCTCGGCCACTACAGCACGATTTTCGTAGGGGGGACGCTGCATCATGATGGGCACATACTGACCAGCAGGGTAATGCCCTAGCGTATATTCGACCTCGCAGGGATCGGAAATCGTCCACAGATAAGGCAGCATCGGCACAGCGCCAAAGAAACGTGCCCCAGAAACCAGCGGCTGCAAACCGGCTACGCATTCCTGCCCATGCCGTTCCAGCATTCGATCCTCAAAGTAGCGAGGGTTCGAGAACGTATTGGCTGCAGACCAGCGACACCAAGACCACTCCCAGTCCGCACTTCGATCCGTCCCGGATTCAGGCAAGGGCTCCGTGAACTCACCAAATTGTTGCACGAACGTTTCAGGATGGCGGGCTCCATCGCCTTGTCCATCGGGCAGTGCCGTCGATGCAGCAGCCAACATGGGTAACGCGAACCGTGTTTGGGTCATCCCCAACTTCATTCGCTCCGAAGCAGACAAAACCTTAGGAATGATAGAGTCTGAAACTACAGCTGGAATATCTCCCTCGATCATCCCATCGATCAAATTCGCGTTTGAACCCGCCACTGTTTCCGCGGCGGCTCCTTTCTGCTGACGCTGAGTTTCTACAGCCTTCTGCTCCACTGCGGGCTCGGTAGCCTTAGGATTCTGCGCGGATAGATTGGCTGAACCGAAACTGACGAGTGCAGCCAGCAACACACATAGATTCCGCACTAGATGCTCCGATAATGCATCACGTTCCATCGTCATGGAATTCTTCCTCGAGGTGATCAGGTCCGTACTCCTAAGGGAGATCGACCGTTCCAGACCGGTAATTCAAAGCGATCCGAGCAACGCGTCACAACCGTCACAATCGTGTCTGGCAGAGCACACCCAACCCCGGTGCATCAAATGCATGGTGTACCAAATGTGTCTCTCGCCAGCAGAGCGTATGATAGATGATGATTCGACCTCTTTAAAAAAAGTTCCAATGAGCCAAGAGCCCCTCATTCAATCACGTCCTCGCATGGGAGCTTTATGGGCTCTACTGCTCTTAGCCATTGTGGTCGGACTATTTGGCTTCTTTTGCAATCAAAGTGACTGGATATCGGCTGCAACGACTTTGGCGATCGGAATCGCGGCGTTCGGCGGATTCCGAATAGGTGCTCTCAAAGCTTTCGCTTTCTTGATCTCTGCAACTGCAACCTTTTACCTGGCGCCACACCTTGGAATGCGATTTGAGAATACGTTCTCCAATTGGATTGGCACCACTGGGCTGGCAAACCGGTTCTACACCGTACTGACAACGGGTTTGATTGTCTTTTTGCTGTCAGTGATTGTGACGCTCAAACTTGGAAATCGAATACTCAAGGGACGCCCCAAGGCAACGCTAATGAACCACTGGCTTGGTTTTCTGCTGGGTGGCATCCAAGGCTTCCTCTTTGTCGTGATCCTACTTGGTGCACTACTAACGATGCAGAAGGTCAACGCTGAACGTCTGGGCGAAGGCACCCCCATCACTGAACGCGCACAGATGTTTGCCAAAATATTCGACAAGACCAGCGAACAAGCAAAGGTAAGTCGTCTTGCTCCAATTGTCGCCCAGCTCAATCCTTTCGAACATGTCCCCCAGCTCAAAAACATCGGCGAATGGCAACGGGGAATGGAAACCTTGATCGATCCTACCAAGCTGAATGCTCTCCTCGATCAACCGGCCATTCAAGAATTGAAAAACAGGGTGGACGTCACGGAGACAATTGCCAAACTTAACGAGGACCCTGAAACTCGAAAACTCTTAAACTCGAATAAACCCGTGAGTAAGGAACTCGCCATCAAGCTTTTGTATCACCCGGCCATCTTGGACTTAATTGACCAAGCTAAATTCCGCGAAGCAGCGATGTCTGCTTTTCGCGACACGATCAAGCCGCACACCGGACCAGGATCCGGTTAAGGGACTGACAGCAACCTCAGGCCCCATCTTCGCTGATCATTCAGGCTTGGTCGGAACCAATTCAGGCCAGTCACAGTCTTCACTGCCAAAGACAAGAAACCATGGATTGAGAATATCCGCTTTGTTGTAAACCAATGGCTCGCCGCAAACATTGGTCACGTTTCCACCCGCACCAAGCACCACAGAATGTGCCGCCGCAGTGTCCCACTCACAGGTTGGCCCCAAACGGGGGTAAATATCAGCTTCGCCTGTCGCAACTAGACAGATTTTCAACGAGCTTCCCATACTTCGCACTTCCGGTGCACCGAAACGTTCCGTCACATTGGCAATGAATGCTTCGACCGCCTCGCCGCGGTGCGACCGACTTGCGACAACGGTCATCACACCATCGCTCTTACCAGCGACAGCAATCTCACTGCGATTGCGGTCGTCACCATCCACCCGCCATGCTCCGTAGCCTGAACCGCCACTGAAACAACTATTAAGCACGGGGGCGTAAACCACACCGAACACCGGCCTGCCCTGATGTACCAGAGCGATGTTGACCGTAAATTCACCGTTTCTCTTAATGAATTCCTTCGTGCCGTCTAATGGGTCTACCAACCAGAAAAGATCCCAAGCAAGCCGGGCTTGCATCTCTTCCTGCCCGGACTCCTCAGACACAACGGGTATCTCAGGTGTCAACTTTGCAAGACCAGCAACGATAATCTCATGTGCCAAACGGTCGGCTCTGGTCAGCGGTGACCCATCACCTTTGGACTCAACATCGAAATCGTCTGACTCATACACACTTAATATTCCACTGCCTGCGTCCCTGGCGATGGATTCCAATTGCTCCAACTGGCCGTTTTCAAGCTTCATAAATCTGTTTTACCTGTCGTTCTGTTTTGACCGTAGGAACATCAACACCCCCGCGACACAGCGAAACTTGCCAAGATCGGGTGAACCGCAATCAGAGCCATCACAGCATGATCATCACCTCGATCACGCGTTTATCTTCCCCGGGATGATAATTGCTGCTCCGGGATGATAATTGCTGCTCCGCTCCTGCACACCCCACTTGTACATTCCCAACCAACACGCACATTTTTTCCTCATTTGCTCTCTTCCCAACCGAGACATCCCGTTTGTCCGTGCAAATGAATTTGCTGCGAATCTCACGCCTTGCTTACAATACACTCACGGTAAGCGCGCCCATCGCACGTCACCATCAAACGAAAATCACGATTCAAATGCCCAATCTGATGCCAGCCAAAAAATGCTACAACTATGCGATTACGATTCTGGCTTTCGTTTCGCATACCACTCTCTCACAAACACCTGCCGTTGCCGAAACCATCGTCACAGATCGTCCCAACATCCTGTTCATCATTGCAGATGATGCGTCGCGGGACAGCATGGGAATTTACGGCAGCACCTATGTAGAAACCCCAAACTTTGACCGCATCGCGCGGGAGGGGGTACTTTTTACACAGGCATATAATTGCAATCCAAAATGTGCACCGGCGCGAGCTTGCTTACTTACCGGACGCTATTCATGGCAACTACAGGAAGCATGCAACCACAATCCTTTTCTAAGTGACCAGTGGGCTTTCTATCCTTTTCTCTTAGAGGACGCCGGATACTGCGTCGGCTATACCGGAAAAGGATGGGGGCCGGGAGAATTCCGCGGATACGATGCGAGCAGGACAAAAGATAAAATCAACCCGGCCGGCCATCCATTTCTTACCAAGAAACTCAAACCTCCCTACAAAGGGATCAACAGCATTGATTATGCAGGTAACTTTCAAGAGTTTCTAAATCAGTTGCCATCACAGCAGCCTTTTTGTTTCTGGTTTGGCACCAAAGAGCCACACCGAAGTTACGGCAAAGATAACTGGAAACTTGATGGTCGTGATCTAAGCAAGGTCACCGTGCCCGCGTACTATCCAGACAACCCAACGATACGCGGAGACCTAGCTGACTACGCCATCGAAGTTGAATGGTACGATCGGCACATTGGTGGTGCTTTGGAACAACTTGAAAAACGGGGCATGCTGGAAAACACGCTCATCATCGCGACTAGCGATCACGGGATGCCATTCCCTCGCGTCAAAGGCCAGATCTACGATGATGGTTTTCACATTCCGCTCGCGGTGCGGTGGGGCAACCGAATCAATCCGGGTCGCGTGGTCACGGACTTTATCACGTTTCCTGATGTGGCCCCCACACTCCTGCAAGCTGCCGGTGTCAAGCTGCATCCACAATTCACAGGAAAGAGTTTTTTACCACAGCTCTTGTCCAAAAAATCTGGTCGCATTGACCCTGATCGCGATCACACACTTCTGGGAAAGGAGCGTCACGATATCGGTCGGACTGATGGTGACCAACTTTCGGTAGGCTATCCAGCCCGTGCCATTCGCAACGATGAGTACCTGTACGTGCGAAACTTCAAACCCGATCGCTGGCCTGGAGGCGATCCCGCGTACGGACTTTTGAATTGTGATGGTTCACCAACCAAGTCCTATTTAACTGATCTTTCCATGGCAGATCCAGACTTTCGATTCTATGAGCTGAGCTTTGGGAAACGAAAGCAGGAAGAGCTTTATGACATGAAGAAGGATCCGGATTGCGTCCGAAACCTCGCGGAGGATCCCCGCATGAAAGACATCAAAACTGTTTTGTGGAATCAACTCAAACAGGAACTTGCAGCGCAGGGCGACCCAAGAATCACTGGCGACGGAGACATTTTTGATTACTACCCCAATCGTCAAATCAGTCGTCAACAACAGCTCTACAACTCACCCGACTATGATCCAGTCAACGCGTTCAAAACGCGATTCGGAAGTGCCACATCACCATGAACGTCACTGTCTGATATTCACCAACAAGAGAATTCAACAAACAGGTTGACAACGACATGGAACATCAGGGATCTAACTGCTGCCCCTCACCCGAAATTGGTTCCAAAGTGATGCGGTGAAATCGATAACGGCAGTCATACGCACCAAGAAACATTGCTTTTTTGTTGGGTGTTGCCCAATAATCCGAAAGCGACAAACGATCCGGCTTGCCTTGCCAGTTAATCAGCTTGCGCCCGTCAACCATCATACTGATGCCATTTTTCCGTACAGTTACAACGAGCTGCGAAATTTGCCCGCGACTGAATACAGATTCTCGAACCGTCGTTTCATTTCCAACATTTCGGCCATCAATGTTCTCGACAGCACTGGCATAGCCATTGGGGGTAAGGTAGCTGAACAACGTAGCGAACTGGTTACCACCCACAACATTACCAACCAGCAAGCCATTGGGATGATCCAGCGGCTCCAGCACAACTGTCAAACGATATTCATCGGGCGGTGAATAGGGCAACTGCAAACGTGCGCCGAATTGTTTTGGACTGATCAAGGCACCTTCACTCCAAGTCCAATTCCCAATACTCCAAAGGGAGCTCTGTTTATCGCCTGCTTCCTTGGACCTGGTTTGATCCGCCATCGCCAACAAATTAATTTCGCTCGTGGGCATCCTCTGCAAGCGTACATTGGTACCAGCCTTCGGTTCTTTCAAAAGGTCGATTGCCATAGCACCAATCGGAACAGGCAGCGGAGGTTTCCGAGCGTCACGGCGCACTTGAAAATACCCCCACAACTCTTCCGTCTCACCATTCATCAGCGTTGCATCAACCCGATAACTGACCGGAGTTGGACGATCAAATTTCCCCAAACTGGCAAATTCCGGCGCCGCTCCCTGCCATTGCTGAGGCAATTCAACCCACGGCCCCGTTACCGAAGTCTGAAACTGCACTCGTAAAGATTTGACCTCAGCATCCGAAGGAAAATCCAGATTCAGTCGCACAGCTTGCCCTGGCTGAGGCACCAGAGGTGAGGGAATGGCTCGAAATGTCGAAAACAATTCGATTTGCGCATCCAATGGAACCTCTTCCGGCACCCAACCCAGACGCGTTTTCTGCTCCTTGTCCAACCATGATTCACTGATCCAACCACGGTACTGGCCCATGCTCATCACCGAACCATTGCCCGGTTCCGGATGGGGAAGCCCCACTGTGTGACCGCAACCCTCATGATAGACCACACAATCAGAACCGCGATAAGGAACGCGCCAACCATCCGCACTCACCAAACCCCAGCCAATCCCTCGACTGGGGTTGTATAACGCACGAGCTCCACCTGAGGTAGCTCCAGGAAAATGCTGACCACCGCTGTAGTTACCCTCAAACACAAATCCATCCCTGGTGGATTTCATACGAAAAAAGTCATCAAGCGGACGCCAATTGATTTCACTCAACACAAGCAAAATTGGAAATGCCTTGCGTTCCTGCATGGCTTCTGTTCTAGACGGTGCGAACTTCAAACGCCGATCCACTTCGTTCAAAGTCCGATAGTAGATTTGATTTGCATCACCTACTCTTAACTGGCTGGTGGAAAGGCCAGAAATGAATGGCTCCGGACTCACAAGTGTCGTCAGCTTGGATTGGCCTTGAAATTCACGACCATGGAATTGCTCAATCCGCTTACTGTAGTAATCCACTCGTTGACGCCAATCCGACAGAGGTACCCGATCAGATGGCACGAAATACACCATCGTCACCTCAATATGGCTTGTGTCGTATGCGTCATCCCATGTGTTGGTAGCTGAAAGAAAGCCGACTTTCGAAATCAGAACAGCAATAGCACAGATTAAACGCCTCATCTTTTTATGCTCCTGAAGTGTTACACAATTCGCGTGCATGACGTATTCGTTCGAATAATCCCGCGGACTCTAAGTTGCACCAGTGTTCCCGACCAGCAAATAACCCGAGTCGAATAAGTACAGTTAGCATCCAAGCCGCTCCTAAAGTTGACGGGCTGAACTGACGTCATGCACCAATTTCAGCACCACCTTATCTTGCTCTTCCCCCAACTTTTCAACCAACTGCTGCTTTTGATCATAGCTGAGGCATTGAGTATCCCTAATTGCAAACCAAACATTCCTTCGCACCCCGGCATCGCTATCATTGAAACACTCATTCACAAGATATCGCATCGCATCGTTATCACGTGATAAGTCGGAAACCGCCCAGGCCACTGCCCTGCGGACATTCGCATCGGCAGTCTTCAGTAACTCGATTTGTTGTTGCTGCGTTACGGCGTCAGACCAAATCAATTCAGCAAAATCGCAAGACGCACTCGCGTAACCCTTGCCGCGAGACAGATATTTCACCCATTTCGCGAGCGAATTTTCGTCCATCGCATCCATCCCAGCATTTCCAAGAAACGGTAAAAACAGGGTCCCACATCAAAATCTCCCAGCCAACAAATCACAACGGCATGATACCCAGATCGGCTCCTCGTAAACCTAAATGATACGCTTCCCGACGCACTTCCCGCTCCGACGTTGATTAGAGACGCAGTCTGTTCCTCGAATAAGGCTTTCAACTAATCACCCATCAGTTTAGACGATTGTGTGAATAACGAGTGAACCACCCCAGAATGCTATAATGAACGCTCGCTGGAAAAGTGTTTGACACAATCTGGCACAGTTGGTTCTTGTAATCCAGCGAATCACGCCCAATTCTCGATTCACCCTGCGCAGTTACGCTGAATCCATCTCCACCAGATCTCCAAAAATCACGCACAACACCGTCAGGACACCACGGGTGACAGAAATCAACAAGGCCGTTGCAGCCAAGATTCTCTCACATTCTTTTGAGAGACAAACGGACATGCTGAGCATGCTCAAAAACGCGATCAGCATCGAGAGCCCCTCGCAACTTCCGGACACACAAGGTGCGGTATTTGAACTTTTCGCTACCCTGCTGGAATCGGTGCATTACCGCTGCCGCTTTCTGTCTGGCAGGACCTCCGGTGGTCAGATGCTCGCGATCCCCTGCAGACGGCAAAAACAGCTTCCGCAACAACTGATCCTGGGTCACGTCGATACGGTTTGGCCTTTGGGCACACTTGAAACGATGCCCGTCCAATCCCGCGAGGGCTGCCTTTATGGACCCGGCAGCTATGACATGAAAGCTGGGTTGGTTCAAGCTGTTTTTGCGGTCCGCACCTTGCATGAGCTTGGGCTGGAGCCCCCCCTGACGCCCATTTTTTTCCTGAACTCAGACGAAGAAATTGGCAGCCAGGAATCAGCATTACAAATCGAGCGGCTCGCACGCGTGGTTAACCGTACGTTTGTCGTCGAGCCTTCTTTGGGTCCTGCAGGAAACCTGAAAACACAGCGAAAAGGTGTTGGTCGATTTCAAATCACGGTTCAGGGCCAGGCAGCGCACGCGGGATTGGATCCGGAAAAAGGTATCAGTGCCATCCATGAACTGTCGCATGTCATTCAAAAGCTGTTTGCCATGAACAATGCACAATCGGGAACAAGTGTCAATGTAGGAGTCATCAATGGTGGTATGCGTCCCAACGTGATCGCTCCAGAAGCCCGAGCTGAAATTGACGTCCGCGTAGCCACTCAGCAAGAAGCTCGGCGTATCGAGGCCGCGATTCATGGAATCAAACCTACGGTCGATGGAACGCTGCTGGACGTTCAAGGTCGCATTGAAAGGCCGCCGCTCGAAGCCACTCCGGGAAATCAAAAGCTTTGGCACCACGCGCGTCTGGCTGCCGATGAACTTGGACTGGAAATTGATCAAGCCGCAGCGGGCGGTGGGTCGGATGGAAATTGGACAAGCCAACATTGTCCAACGCTCGATGGTCTAGGCGCCGTTGGCGATGGAGCCCATGCCGTGCATGAACATGTCGTCGAAAACAAACTCCCAGAACGCTCTGCTTTACTCGCAATGCTGCTGATGACGCCACCCTTAACACAGACCTGAATTCCGTGGCTCGCATGAGTGCAACTGAACAGCCCCACGGACAGTTGATCTCCAACAAACTAAAACAGAAGTCGAACGCTCAACACAAGCTCGCGAGCTTACGCTGATTCCTAAACGCAACACATTAGCGGAACACAAAGCCATCAGCAACGAAACTCCCGCGTTTTCTGATTCGTTGCAGACGGCAGCAAATGAACTCACCGAACGGCAAATTCGGTAGGGATTGCTGATGCCAACCATGCCTTTCAGGGGGCGACTGTCAACCAAAATTCATCGATTCGCAAGACTTTCGCCAACTCATATTCTGCATGGATAGGCTCGCCCCCCTTTGCGTCCTCGCCCCCCACTTCAATCACTTGAATTTGCATTGGGCCTTGATGGCTAATTCCCTCTGCGGCTGTGATTTTCAGATTCACGGCCTTGGACGAATCTCCCTTTGCTTCCGACACGACGACCTCGGCCGTGATGCCTTCTGGTAGCCCAGCAGCACTGACCTGCAACTTTGCTGCGTATCCATCACGCCGCACAATCGTGACAGGAATCTCTAAAGACTCACCCGCCTTCACAGCGAAACGGTCAGCAACCACAGTGACGTCCACCGAGGGCTCCACAACCGCCACTACAACCGTGTAGGCGTGCCGCATTCCAAACCCGTCGACGAGATCAGAGATTTGGACCTCAACCCGCGCGTCCTCTTTGGCGATGAAATCAACGCGGGCATCGTACTTACCCCGAGTTGCATCGTCATTGCGTCCCAACTCGTTACCATCTTTCGGATCAACGACACGCAGCACGGAATCCAAGAGCATGGCACTGCGTCGTGCGTGAACCGCAATGCGGTACTTCTTTCCCTTCTTCACGACCAACTGCACTCGATCAATTTCTCCGGCCGCCTCAATTCGTCCCGAATACGAACACGGCGTATTTTCCATCAAAACCAGCTCCGCAGACTCAAAGAATTCGTCACCTCGAACAGCATGTGTTCCCTGGTACTGCCAACCCAATGCATCGGTCAAAAAGATTGAGCTGCCGCCAAATCGATTCGCGTTTCCATTCTTTGCGGTGGAGGCATCGGGTAAATTCCAACCCTGAGCAAGACCACCTGCGACTGCATCTCCCACCGCAGCTATCAACGGCTGATTGAGTGGAAACACATGGTCAACGAACGCACCGGTTGTGACTCGAAGTTCGTACACAAATGTCGCAGCACCAGCGAATCCGATGGTACTGTTGGGTATTTCAGGGAAGGCGAATAAACGTATCAGCAGCGTCTGATCCCGCTTCACCTCATAGACCATCTGGGGATCCAAACCACGTTGATCATCGGCTTGGGCCAATACATGACCCTCGGGATCAACAATCTGCAGCACAGCATCCATAGGGGACTGCAATAGCTGGTTGGCAACCACCGACACGACCAAAGTCTCTCCCTCTTTCACTTCCACGCGAAAAGTGTCGAGCTCTCCAGCCTTCGAAAGTCGTCCTGTCACAACACAAGGCAATTCTACCTGCGTTGCGTTTTCTAACGTCTCATTGGGTTCGACCTCGGAAACCGGAACCAGTGGTTCAATCAGGAGAGGAACGAGGCCAGAAGCGGAGGTCTTATCCAAGCCACGCACCCAAACGACCCCAGGCGTTGCAAGTTCATTGACTTCCACCAAAACTTGCCCTGATTTCTCAGCGGCTTGAACAGACACCTCATCACAATCAGTGACTAACTCGATTGGCCACTCGGGAAACTTGCCCTCGACTTTGAGCTCCACGGTTTGTCCTACGCCAACCGCAGGTGGAAAAAATCGATCCAACTGAATCTGAGCCTGCACGCAATTACTTGGGAACCATCCAAGAACACCAAGCAACCACAGGAACATGGGTAGACAATGAACCAGCTTCACCAAGCTACTACTAACCTTCTCACCCACCCCCGCTGAAACGGAAAGACCTTTCAGAGACAACGGATATTCCATCTGCTGAAAACAACGTCTGGACCACAAATCGAGTTTCTTCATAGCACTGGGCAAACCTGACCACTAGCCCATCAATTCGGAAATGGGTTCGGCATCACTCACCAAGTGAACCGGACGCCCATCAGGTGTATACATCATCTGCCCGGGATCGATCCCCAGTTTCCGGTAAACCGTCGACACGAAATTCTCAGGTGACAGAATCCGCTCAACAGCAGCATATCCCTGACGGTCAGTCGCCCCAATCACTTGTCCGCCGCGAGTTCCCCCACCTGCAAACATGACACTCATGGCATTGGACCAGTGATCACGACCTCCACGGTCGTTGATTTTAGGGGTACGACCAAACTCTCCCAACGCAATCACCATGGTGCGTTCCAGCATTCCCTGCTGTTTGAGATCTTCAATCAATGCGGCAATGGCACTTTCAAACGGCGGGACCTTTTTATCGAACGCATTGAAAATATCGGTGTGATGATCCCAGCCTCCGAAATACAAAGTCACAAACGGGACACCTGCACCCACCAACCGCCGCGCTAGCAAGGCTCGTTGTCCGAAGGGACTGCGTCCGTACGCATCGCGCACCTCGCTTGGCTCTGCATTGATGTCAAAAGCTGCCTGAGCCTCACGGCTTTGCAGGATCTGCATGCCCTGAGAATAGAACTCATCGGCAGCAACAACTGGATCTGCTATTGCCGCATCCGTCAAACGCTGCATCCTGTCAATCTGTCTTCGGATCTCTTGGCGACTCTCGAAACGAGCATCTGTCAAACCCGTCGGAACGGTTACATCCCGCACCCGAAATCCGGATCGATTGGGGTCATCAGGAACAATAAACGGAGCGTGCCTTGCGCCCAAAAAATTGGGTCCGCCAGAGCGGGACATATTGGGCATTGAAAAGTAGGGCGGAACACCGTCAGGTGCACCCACCTGATGTGAAACCACACTACCAAGGCTCGGATGAAAACTTACAAACGCGCCACAACCCACGGGAATCCTCGGCGGAGCACCTGTCATCATGTAGTGGTTGCCTGCTCCATGATTCCCCTGATCGTGGCGAATCGATCTCACGATCGCCAATTCATTGGAAATCCCAGCCAACCGCTTCAATGGCTGCGAAAAGAACATTCCCGGCGTCTGAGTCGCAATCGGACTGAATTGCCCGCGAATCTCTACCGGAGCCTCTGGTTTAGGATCAAACGTTTCATAATGACTGGGCCCGCCATCCATCCAAATCAGGATGCACGCGTCAGCCTGTTTCTTGATTCCATCGCTGCTGTGTACAGTTTCAGATGCGGTTGCCCGCAGCGCCCCGCTCAAACCACCAGAAATCAAACCACCAAGGCCGAGCTTGAGCCCGTCCCGGCGTGACATGCCTGCGCAATTTTTTGTCCATTGTTTCATCGCATCAGCCTCCTAATTCCGGACCGTAAATTCGGGTGAATTGACCATCGCCCACATCAGATCTTCGACCACCAACCTTCGATTTTCAACGTCGTTCAGCACCTGCACAACATAATCCCGCTCTTTCTGGCCTGGAAATCGCGAGAAAACCGTCAAATACAGCTCATCCGCAATCTGCTCCGATGTCAAACCGCTGCCGGCAAGTCGGGCAGCACGACTGTTATCACCGCGGATTCGACTATCCAACACCCTCGAGTTCATGAGGTGAAGTGATTGTGTCACCGTCGAATCAGGAGTCCTTTCACATGGCGGATCCTGATTCTCGTTGGGGCGACCAAATGTATCAAGAAACACCGAATCAACCCGTGTGGTCCAAACTTGACTTGCCCTTGATTCAGCCGGCAAACCGGTCAACTTAGCAGGGGTCTCGGTCACGTCCGCCACGGCATCCATCAACACCTCAGCCCGTAACCGCCGCCGGTAATTTCGTGAGTAGTTCAAGCGGTCCGTTACATTCGACTCAGTGGGAACCGAACTGTGACTGTAAACCCGCGAGAGGACGATCGTTTTCAACAGGGATTTGAGATCAAAGCCGCTGGCTCTGAAATGGTCGGCAAGAGCATCAAGTAATTCCGGGTTGCTCGCGGGATTGGTGCTGCGCAAATCGTCCACGGGTTCAACAAAGCCACGTCCCATCAAAATAGACCATATCCGATTAACCTGCACATGAGCAAAATAATCATTCCCCGGTGCGGTCATCCATTCCGCGAGCGAAACTCGCGGATCTTCCTGAGCAACCGAAACCGACTCGCCTTTCAGATTGGTGTTGGATGATTCCTCTGGGTTGGCCTCCGCGGCCAGCTTTGCAACTTCAAAAAGTGGAACCGGAGCCAGCACTTCACCCGTCAATGGGTGCTTCACTTCACCTTTTGCAGATGAGTAGACAATCTCTTCCCCGCCCGATATCGGAGGAGAGAGACCTGTTCCCTTACGAGTCACCTTCGAGAAGTAAGCAGCAAACTGATAAAAATCTTTCTGGCTCCACCGCTCAAACGGATGATGATGGCACTTGGCACATTCCAGACGGATCCCAAGGAACAATTGGCTGACCATCGTGGCCACTTCGTCAGGAGACCGGCGATCACGATACAGAGTCGCTGCGCCATTTTGCCATGTACTTCCCTTGGCGGTCACCAAACGTCTGACAAAGCTGTCGTATGAAACGTTGTCGCGAAACTGTTGCCGTATCCAGTTATCGTAATTCAGGACAGCTTTGATCCCGACTCTGTAAGGATTTGGACGCAACAAGTCAGCCCAATAACCTGCCCAATGATCAATGTACTCGGGGCGTTCAAGTAATTGATCGACCAACTTTATTCGCTTTTTAGCATCCTGTGATTCAAGAAATATCCGCGTTTCCTCTGCGGATGGAAAGCGACCAATCAAATCGACATGCACACGCCGTAGAAAAATTTCATCTGCCACTACCTCGGACGGACGAATCCCCAATCGCTGCAATTTCGCATAGACCTGTTCGTCGATAAAGTTGTTGCGTGGCAAAGCCTCATAAACGTCATCAGGAATGGCAATCGTGCGCGGAATAGCGACATTCGCTACGCAAATGTGATTCATGTAACGAGCCATGATCGCGGTTTCACCGGGCAACGCCCCGGCAGTCAACTGACCATTCTCCGCGACAGACACCACTGCCGATTCGTTAGACAGATAGGTAGCCAAGGTTGTGACGTCACGCGAACTGCCATCGCTGTAATGTGCGACGACTTGCAGATCCCGTTGTTCTTCGGGTTGCAACGAAAACGTAGTTTTACCAAGTACGACATGATCCAATACTGGCTCATCCGCGACCGCCCTCACTGCGCCTTGTTTTATCCAAGCAAGTAATACTTGATAGGGTTCAGACCCGACATCAAATCGTTTTCCCCCGCCATGCGGTAGAGATGCAACCGCTTTCTGCAGCAACAAACTTTGCTGAGGTGCAGCCGGAAACAGCCGTCTCCCTCTCGCATCCTGCGTCAACGCAGCAAAGTCAAAATCCGGATCGAACCCCAGCAATGACAACTGAAAACCATTTTGCCCGCGTTGCTTTCCGTGACACGCTCCCATGTTACAACCATAGGCGGTCAACACAGGCAGCACATCGAGTTCGAAACTCACCGCGTCGATTGGACGTGAACCGCCAACCAGTAACTCCGAATCAACCGGAGCCCCAGGATTCACCGGAGGCTTGGGATTCACCGGAGCCTCAGAATTCACCGGAGCCTCAGGGTTAATCGAATTCGAGGCTGAGCCTCCCGTTACCACCGCCTGGTTCTCCGTGCCTTCCACCATTAGCCCGTCGCACAACCCAAACAAAACCGCAGCAATTGCGACCGGGCAAGCAAGCCGGAGAGCGACTAGTTTCAGCAACATTGCGATAGCGGCGGAAGGAGGGGTGGGAGGCTAGGCGAGAACTACAGTTTATCTCATCGCGAGCCAATTTGCGCCCCTCAAACCCGGCAACTGACCTACGTAGTCCGCACAGCATCGCTCTGCACCGGTCGCAAGGAACACCACTCGCTGGAAACCTGAGCCGTTTCCTGGTGGAAGCGACTCGCGAACAGGTCATTTTGGCCGTACGGCAACCACCGTACTTGATCGGTTGGCCCGAGTCTTCTGACTGGCAGCGCGTTCACCCTGAACATGACCATCCGCTGGCTTACAGCAGGGAACCGAGGCCCCTGCCGACGATGCAATCTCCTCTTTCCTACCAACGGGGCTTCCGGATTCCACAACGAGGTTACTGGATTCCTTAGCAAGTGCACTGGCCGCGGGCTCCTCAATGGACACCTGCCGTTTTCCAGTCAGTTCCAGCCCTGCCTCTGGGCCCGCGTCGGAACGAGCCGCCACGATCGCTTGCTGAGCCTTAGTAAGCTTCCTTCGAATCATCCGCACCCTTGCCTCGGCTTCCCGCAGTTCTACCTGCAACTGCTCAACGATTTGATCGGGTTCTGGCTTCAAAAATCTCGAGAACAAATCAAGCACAATCAAGCCACGCAACGCCTTCAACGCCGTGCCCCGCATTCGATACACACGCAACATCTTCGTAAACTGAGGCAAACGCAGGGCATTGGTTGCCCGAACAAACTGCACCGAACGCAGAAACGAAATCAAGGGTAGCAAAAGAATTGCCATGTCCAACCAGTGCTCCTTGCAATAGACAAGCTTTTTCTCTGCCACCGACACCATCAGGATGAATTCGACTGCAAAGGCCAGCCAGATGACCCCTGTTCCCACATGCAGTAGTGACCACAGCACCAACGAATCCTCGACGCGGTCATGCAAAAAAAACTCGATCACCAAAACCGGGAGAATCAAGAAAGCAATCGCAATCATTGGCAAACTGAAGTGACGCTCCAGCCTTGCCCGCAAACGCTTATTTGGATAACGCCAACCTAGTCCCGGGAGCCAAAGCCTATTTCCTTTCTCATAACTGCGAGCACACATCCGAAGCGAGGGACATACGCAGAACAGAAAGCTGAACAAATGCAACTTACGTGTCTGTTCATCCCAAGGTCGGGACACCCAATGAAACGCCGCCTCAACAACCACAATGGGCCACAGAATCCAAAGCAGACTGATCGACAAGTCATAGATAGCTAATTCCACACCATTTGTAGAAGCGATTTCACGCAGCCATCCCTTAGTTGAACTATTTGGATCAATCGCTGTTTCTACATGCTCACTAAAGTTGGGCATATCAACAAGGATCACAACAAGGACCGCCTGACACACCAGAAACACCAGTGATACAGTAAACATGAGGGGAGCCGTATAGTCCGCAAACCCACGACGCAACTCAGCGTTCCTCTGGCTGTCTAATAAAATTTTCATCGACCTTACTGACCGACCTCCTCATCCCTACGGTGATCGCCTTTACGCCCTATAAACAACAAAACACAGGGAAGCATTTCCTGAATACTTTGACCGTCGAGACACTGACCACCCAGTGACGTTTCACAGCACCCACCGATGTCTGATTGTTCTACTTCTTGTCTCTAAAAGCATGGCGGAAAGCGAGAGAAAATCAGGCGCAAAATATCTAACTTTCCCAACGGGTTCCCTGCTCTTGAGGTCACAAAACGACGGTCTGCCAACAATGGACCCACGACAGCTAGTTTGCGACTTTGAAACCAATTCCCTGCAACTGCTTTCTAACCCGAGCCACATGATCACCCTGCAATTCAATCTGATTATCCTGCAGGCTTCCACCGCTCCCACACGCAGACTTGAGCTTGGACAGCAGGTCCGCCAGATCACAATCCACCGGATCCAGCCCCCACACAACAGTCACCATCCTTTTGTGCTTGCGCCGATCAGCTCGTACTTTTACCGTCTGCTTTTCTGGAGGCAAGCGTTCTGGCCCCAACGGTTCACAACGGCAGGACTCTTCCAACTTACCACATCGATCACATCGTGGCGGAATGTCAAACGGTGTACCAGCAAACAAGCGTGTCATTTTTTCTTGTTAATTTTCTTAAAAGTAAAAGGAGAGCATCATCAAACAGGAGTTTTTTCTGGGTCAGTCTGCTGCAAAACAAACCATGTCAATCACTCGTCAGATCGCATCTCCGGTGGCACACCAGCCAAGACATCATCGGGCAATTCAAACGAACCATCGAGCAAGTCTTTGTTCTCATTCACTAACTCCGGGAAACGGTGGGGAATAACCTCCACCGCAAAGATCTCTTGCACCGCATCCTCAAACTTTACAAAAGCAATGGTCTCGGCAGTTTCCAAATTCACAATCCAAACACCACACGTCCGTTCCTGCAGCTGTTTCTCTGCGATGGGCACACCACCAAACACCGCCGTTTCGCGAATCTGAGACAGACCCACGAAGGCAAGTGGACCACAGAACGCAAGACCACGTGTGAACCCCGGCAACGTGATTAGTTCAACGTACTCGCCCGTCCCTTGATCTACATACCCCAGTCCACCACGACCCGATTCCAGCACCCACAAACGTCCCCGATACCACCGTGGCGAATGAGGCATTGACAATCCTCGGGTAATGATCTCGCCAGTCTCGACGTCCATCAAGATGCCTCCATCTTTTTTGTTATCGCGCCATCCTCGTGCCGATGCAGTCTCACCTAATGCAGTAACAAACTTAGGTACCCCCTCAAGCAGCCCCAATCCGTTCAGGTGGCAGCAGTCACCTGGCATGAAACTATCAATGAAGGGAGGACGCCAGACCGGCTGGAAGTTGTAGAGCCCACTTCGTTTGCAGAGACAAGAGAAACGTGTGTTCACAAACCACAATTCAGCGTCAGCACCCTGCCCCACCCACGCCATTTCATGAATCTGTATATCCCCTGTCCAGTGAGTCACACGTGGCAAAAAACATGCATCATGCTGACCTGCAGTGGTTGACTCAGTTTCTGCATTGAGCTTCTCACCCACTGCAGGAAGATTGTGAAATTCCCAAATACTGTTAGCGGCGCCTACCGCCAATCGGCCCTCTGACAAAGCGAGCCCCATCGGCTTATCAAAAGACCTGAAGTGCGTATTCAACACTCCCTGCTCAGCTCGCAACATCACCAGCCTTCCGGCTTGATACGTACTGACCATCAAAGAGCACCCGAGATGCTCCAGAATCTCGGGAAGATTCGACGTATGAACGCTGCGAAGTGGCTCACTGCCGTGATCACCACTGCCTTGCTCGGCCGACCCGTTCACACTTTTGTTTCTCTTGCGTGTTTCGGCATTTCCATCCGACGGCACTTCACTCTGAGACATGATGGCAGGCGTGGGGTCATAAGTTCACTGATCTGAAACATGCAATACACGACATTCAATGCCCGATTCAATGCCCGCGACGAAAACAATGCATCACTTGGGCGCTGTTATCCTGAGATGCTACTTTGCAACTCAGGGCGAGCCGTTTGATGACAACAAATCAACAACAGACGACAGCCGCATGTCCAGAAGCATATCACGATGCAAGCGAATCGTCAGTGAATCCGCACTTCACCGGTATGGTAATATAAACACGTCGACAATCAGACGCAGGCGAACGCCCTAATCACAAGTGAAGTCAATCGGCCAACTCCTCCCTATTTCATCACCGAGCGAGAATCCCCGCGAGGCAACTTGCCCTTGTTATGAATGACCTCCGTTGGCCGGCTCACCCTCTGCCTTTCCAACTTTCTCGCTCCGCGCCTCCAAGCTCTGCACGACAAGACCATCACTTTCCACTCTCACCGTCTCTTCTCCTCTGGTCTCTTCCTCTTCTGATCTCAACATTGCTTCCGGAACTGAGGTGACATTTGTCACGAAAAAACCTTGCTTTGCTGGCCATTCCTCGGTAGCAACACCGATCCTGCCACACGGCACCCGCCGGCCAACAAATAGGAAGAATAGGCAAACGGGGCCTGCCAGATGGTCTGTAAGTACCCTAGAAAAGGCGAAACCACTCAGAAAAGGAGAGGAACGGAAAACAGAACTAGCCGCAAGGAGGCCTTTCATTTACTCTGAGTTGTCGGCCTAAACCACGTTAATTACGCACTATTTGGAACTGTTACACAGACCTGTCGCATGCTGAAAGCACTCGAGCTGGCCGGTTTCAAAAGTTTTGCGGATCGCACGCGCTTTGATTTTCCTGAGGGGATCACGGTGGTGGTTGGACCAAACGGGTCCGGAAAGTCCAATATTGTCGACGCCATCAAATGGGTGCTCGGATCGCAAAGTGCCAAAAGTCTTCGTGGCAAGGACATGTCCGATGTCATTTTCAAAGGCTCTCAGACGCGCGGGCCCGCTGGCACGGCAGAGGCAACGATTGTTTTCGACAATCAGGATGGGACGCTTGGAGTCGACGCACCGGAGGTACATGTAACGCGCCGTGTGTACCGTAGCGGTGAGGGCGAGTACCTGATTAACAATCAGCCGGTCCGACTCAAGGATGTGCGAAATCTGATTCGAGGCACCGGGATTGGGATCGATGCTTACAGCCTGATCGAGCAGGGCAAAGTCGATCGCATGTTGCAAGCCAATGCGAAAGATCGCCGCGCTATTTTCGAAGAAGCTGCCGGGATCAGCAGGTTCAAAGCCAAGAAAACGGAAGCCGAACGGCGTCTCTCACGCGTGCAATCCAACTTAACTCGCTTGGGTGACATCGTCGATGAAGTCGCGTCGCGTCTGAAGAATATTCGCAGCCAAGCGGGAAAAGCCGAACGTTACCGACAGGCAAACGATCGCATGAAGGCGCTTCGAACCCAGATGGCTTGGACCGACTGGCGAGAATTGTCCTGGGAATTGGAAACCACCGAAACAGACCTCGCCAAAGCGATAGCAACCCACAAAGATCTTGAAACGCTACGTTCTCGTATGTCGGAAGAACGTCAGGCTGCCGATCTTCAGTTGCAGCAAATCGCTGAAGAAGCTCGTCTGATTGAACAACAACGCAGTACAAAACTTCAAAAAATTGCCGAGTATGCCGGACGTCGGACTGCCGATCAGGCGTCCATTCACGATACACGCGGAAGCGTGGCAAAGCTGTTTCGACGAGTACGTTTACTACAAACTCAGGCAGGATCGGCAGCGGCAGAACTGAGAAACGCCACGGACCGTTTACAGAGCTACGAAGACGAACTGGCACGAGTACACCATCGAAACACGACGGCTCAAAAAGAACGCGCTCAGGTTCAGGAAGAAGTCAGTGAAGTCATTTCCCGGCGTGATGTGATTCAGCAACAGCACCTCACTCTTGTACGTAATGTTGCTGACTTGGAATCAAAACGCCAGCGTAGCGAACAGCGTTTCGGAGAAACTCAGCGGACACTGATTGGATTACGCAAGCGATTGAGTAATGCGGAAACACTTCTGGCAGAGGCAATCAACGAATCCAAAGCTGCTGGCAAGCAAGTTGAAATTGCTGATGACCGCATAGCTCAGATAGTGCGTGAAATTGAGATCGCAGACGCAAAATTGCAAGAAAGCCGGCGTACGTTCGAGCGACGACGCGAAGAAGTATCCGCGCTCCGGATCAGACTCCAGGGTCTCACTGAACGTCGAAATGTTCTCGACGATCTCCAACGTCGTCAGGAGGGAATCTCCGGCGGTGTACGCACCATTCTGGAGCAGCTCGCCAACACCTCGTCTCCGCTCAATGCGCAATTGCATGGCATTGTTGCGGACAGTTTCCAAGTGGATGTCAACGTCGCTCCGCTGATTGATGCCGCTCTCGGGGAACGAAGCCAATACGTGCTCGTAAGCGGCGGGGAACTGCAAACAGCAATCACGCACGGAACGCTGGGAATTGACAGCCGAGTGGGCCTGATTCGAATCGATGACTTGCCCAACCGGCGTCCAGGCGACCGCATCCGTCTTGATGGTCTCAAAGGAGTCATCGGCCGGGCGGATCGCATGCTCAAGTGTGACCCTTTCTATGAATCGCTTGCGCGTCACCTGCTCAGCAGCACATGGCTGGTCGATACGCTTGAAACAGCATTGGGCTTAAGGAAGCTTTCAGGGGCAGGGCTGCGTTTTGTCACTGCCAATGGCGAACTACTCGAAAATGACAGTTCAATTATCGTGGGCCCACCAGCCGCGGCAACTGGCCTGATCAGTCGTCGCAGTGAACTGGCTGCTGCTGAGCAACAAATCAGCCACTACCAATACCAACTGACAGAAGCAGAAGCAGAGACAGAACGCCTGAGCGAACGAGTGGACGAGGAAGCCGCATCACTGGGGCGCATCGAACAGACCCACCGAACACTCATTGCAGACCGAGCCGCAGCTGAGGCAGAACGCAGGCACACCAACGAACGCGAACAATCGAATCGAATGATGGTTCAGGAAATCGCTGACGAAGTGGACACCACAAGAACGGCTCAGGAAGCTGCCCGCCTTCAAAGTGACGAATTGGGAAAACAAATCAACCAAGGGCGTGAACAAATTGAAAGCCTCGAACTTGAAGCTGCAGAAGTAGAAGAAACACTATCGGAATCACAAACCGCGCTGCAAACCGCGACCAGCGGCGTGATGGCGATCTCTGTCGATTTGGCTCGTGCCGAGCAAAAAGTCGAAGCCCTGTCAGCCACCATGGCACAACAAAAACGCGACCAGAACCAACGAGAAGCCGCCGTTGATGAAGTCAGGGTTCAGGCAAATCAGGGACGGGAACGCATCAATCAATTGACACAACGCGTCCTGGAGGCAACGAATCAACTTGCCACGTTGCAGTGGGATGCTGATCAAAACACAACGCACCTGAAACAGCTTGCTAAATCTGCTGACCAAGTCCGCCAAGAAAACCGGGACATCATGCGGGCCAGTGAGGAAGCAATGAAACAGGCTGCGGCCGCAAGCGAATCCGTTCATTCACTGTCCGCAAAACGTGACAGCGCAAAGCTCAGGCGTGACACGCTCGCTGAGAGGTTGATGGAAGACTATGAACTTGATTTGCGAAACAGCGAAGTCCCCGAAGACTGGGAAGCACCTGAAGATCGCGACGCCACTGAAAGAGAAATCAATACGCTGCGGACCCAGTTACAACGCACCAGTAATGTCAACATGGAAGCGTTAGAAGAGCTGGAAAGCCTCCAGGCCCGCTACGATGAACTTCATGGCCAGTACCAGGATCTCACCGCTGCCAAGGACTCCCTGCAACGTATCATCGGTCGAATCAACGCTGACAGCCGACGTCTGTTTCTTGACACGCTGGAAGCAATTCGCGTCAATTTTCAACAGCTATATCGTAAATCATTCGGTGGTGGCCAAGCTGACCTGATCCTCGAGGAAAGTGAGGATCCGCTGGAAGCAGGAGTTGAAATTGTCGCTACGCCTCCGGGCAAACCAAGCTTTAGCAACTCCCTCCTGTCCGGTGGAGAAAAGGCGCTGACTGCGGTCGCACTGTTGATGGCCATATTCAAATACCGCCCCAGTCCATTCTGTGTTCTTGACGAAGTGGACGCACCATTCGATGAGGCGAACATTGGTCGCTTTGTCACGGTCTTAAACGAATTCCTGGATAACTCAAAATTCGTGGTTGTCACGCACAGCAAAAAAACGATGACTGCCGCCACCACACTCTACGGAGTGACCATGCAAGAATCAGGAGTCAGCAAACAGGTATCGATTCGCTTTGAAGATGTCAGTGAGACGGGCGAGATCACCGAGGGTGGCGAAGCCGCTTGATTATGTCGCGCAGCCGCTTGTGTACGAGACGAAGCCGGTTGCTTTCCGCGGCACCGTCGGATCGCCAACCTGAGTGCCCATACACTTTTCAGTCCTGAGCGTCCAAAGAGTCTCGATTTGAACTTGGAACGGACGCTGAATCCAATGCCGTCTGCAGGGGACAATGATCGCGTTCGACCGCCTCACCCCTCCGATAACGCGATAACAACTTTCTGGATTCTTCTGCCAACATCCGCCGAACCTCACGTCTCTTTCCTTTGACCCTTGCTATTTTCATATGGTCATAGGCAGTCGTCTGGTGTCGCAACCATGCAATCACGGCAGACTCTGCACGTTGTTCAATTGGGATGCGTTCTGTTCTTGCCACCGTGCCGCTACCGACCGGGGTTGCGTGGGTCGTGACAAGCGTTGCCATCTTCTGCGCATCGTCATTGAAAGTCTCATGGAAATTCAAAAAGCTTAAAACTGCCCCATAAAAATCACCAACATAAACAGCTTGTTTTTCCTGACGTCTCATTTGATCACGCATCTTTCGTTTCGCATACGCATCAGTGGCACGCTCTGCATCGAGGATACGCTTGGTTTCCTCAACGCGATCCTTTGGCGCCCACACACCTTTCGAAAATGTACGACGTCCTTTTTTCTCTTTGACTGTCCAAGTGGGACCGCCTGCTTTGACTCGCCGAGTCCAGCCGGCATCACCGGGCGGCAGAAGAATCCATCCTTCTGGAACCTGCAACTCGACTCCATCCGTAGTACGCACTCGGCGGTCACCTGAACCTGGTGAAACGATTCTAGTTTGATCTGGCATCTGGTTATTCGTTCACTTGTGTATGTCTCGCCTCTGTCACTCACCCCACGTTAGCATCGGCTGACCGGGCCTCAACGCGACAACTTAAGATTCCAGCCGTACTCCACCTGCACTTTGCACAAACGCTACACGCTGGAGACGGCCAACCAACAATTCCATCCTGGAAAAAAATTCGCCCTCGCAACCTACTTCAGGCGGCTGGATGCCAAGGAACACGAAAGCTGCATCCCGGCTGGTAGTTTGAATCGCTGCCGCTGCATCGCTCGCGACAACGACCTTCGTTGTCGCTTGTATTCTGGCTTCACGTAAAAGACGCTCCAGATGGGAACGCACTTCCTCCGTACCAGCTTCACTCTCCACCACCCTAAGCAGGCGCAATCTCCTGCCCTGCCAAAGTGGATGTTGCAGGATCAGATGCGACAGAAGAATCATCAGTTCACCGTTCGCGCGTCCACGCCACCACACATCAATCGGACCCGCTGGAGCAGCCCAATCATTCACTGGCTCATCCGTCCTGCGAAGCACTACTGCACTTCTTCCCAAGGACTGCAGATTACGCAGCAGATTTCCAAAAACACACATACGCTCAATCGTGAGCGGGCATCCCAACAGCACGACATTCGGACGCAAGCTGCCCAAGCCCTGACATTGCACCAGGGCCTCGATTCCGGCAACATAATCAGCCGCTACGACCACAGACGGGAAAGCAGCGAGTTCCCGCTCCCGGATCATGGAACGCAAAATTTTCTCTTGCGATAAACTTCGTTCCAACCGATCATCCAGGTTCCCCGAAATGACTTGACCAAGCGTCAGCACACCCGTCTCTGCCGTCAACCAGGCGCCAAACACTACCAGATGTGGTCGAGTGAAGCCCTGACCACTCAGAGCCAAAACAAAGGGACGCCAATTCTTTGGATGGTACAGCTCATTCTCGAGTTTTATCAAGTTCTGACGTGTCCGCTCAAACCAGTAACCACTCTGCAAGTTTCCCCACTGGTTCACCGGTGCCGTTCGTGATAGGTACCAATACAAGACTCCTACCAACGCCACAGCAGACAATGCCCAGCCCCAGTCGATCAACAGCATCATCACGCCGCAACCGACCGCGCCCGCCAAACTAGTTGTCCAATGACAGAAACGAAATTGTGGCCGATAACTGGGGTTCTTTGTTATCGACTCATAAAAGGTGGCAAGGTTCAGCAAACCGTAGGTTACTAGAAATGCCATCGTGATCAGCGGCGCGATTGTATTCAAATCAGCAGCCATGATCCCTGCTTGAGAAATCAGGAACGTGACAATAATCGCTCGTCTGGGTTCCTGATTCTTTCCTGACCGAACCCCCAGCTGCTCCAATTGCGGCAAAACACGGTCACGCGCCATGGACTGAAGAATCCTGGGTGCCCCCATCATGCTTCCCAAAGCAGACGACATCGTTGCAGCAATCACTCCTGCTGCGATGAAAACTGGCAGGATGGCAATGTCGGACATCACCAGCTCAGTGTGAACCAGATTCTCACGCGAAACGGCACCGCCCAGAAAAATCGCCTGAGCCGAGTAGATCAATGCCGTCACAAAGACTGCCGCCAACGTTCCACGCGGAATCGACCGTGCAGGGTCCCGCAACT
>NZGD01000202.1 GCA_002690925.1 Rhodopirellula sp. | reverse complement strand
TTCGCCTGTGGAGACGCTTTGTCATGACGACGAAGAACATACTGTGCATCAAATGGGGTTCGAAGTACGGCGGAGCCTACGTGAACCGTTTGTACGAAGGGGTTCGCGAGCACCTCTCGGGGGCTGTTCGATTCATCTGCTTGACCGATGATCCTTCCGGGCTTCGTGACGAGGTTGAGGCTTTGCCCTTGCCGGCGACCCCCTTCGACGAAGCCGAATTTGATCGACGTCCTGGTGGGGCAACTTGGCGTAAGGTTGGTTTGTTTCAACCTGGGTTAGCGAATCTTCAAGGCGATACACTGTTTCTCGACCTTGATATTGTGATCACAGGATCGATGGATGACTTCTTCACCTTTGCACCCAGTAAGTTCTGCGTCATTCAGGATTGGCTGGAAAAGCGAAGGGCAAAGTATTTGCCAGGGAGAGACGGGCGAGTTGGGAATACGTCGATCTTCCGTTTCAATCCTGAAAAGCATCACTACGTCTATTCGCACTTCGCCGAAAATGAAGCATGGGCGCTCGAGAATTTCCGGATTGAGCAGCAGTATGTCAGTAACACGTTACGCGATGATTTGGAATTCTGGCCCGAGAAATGGGTGCGCAGTTTCAAGCGTAGTTGCCGACCCACTTTTCCATTCAACCTTATTCGGGAACCGCAGGAACCAGTCGATATGCGAATTCTGGTATTCCATGGATATCCCCTGCCGGATCAGGCCATTGAAGGCTATCGGGGTGGATTGCTGAAATCAACTCTGCCCGCTCCTTGGATCAAGAATTACTGGCGCGCAATAGACGAAGCTGCCTGATTCGATTTTGAGTCCCCTGTTGGACTCGGGGCAAAACTACTGTCACGCAAGTGTTCGGGGCTCGTGGTGTCCTTGGTTGAATTGCCCAGTCGATGATTCTGCCACTTCCTACATGTGACAGGTTCAAAATCATGGGCCTTGGGTAAGATAGTTGGTATACGAATGTGTTGGTTGCATTCCGTATTTGCCAACTTAAAAATCAGGGCATTCTCGGGAAGTAGCTTGTTTGGAGGTGGAATTCCTCTATTGGATAGCAGGTTTCGTTTGTGAACTTTGTGCCATGGCTGGGAAACTTTTGCAATCTTGTAAAGTTTGCACCCAAGACAAGCGTAGCGGATGCAGTGAAAACTCTCACTCGGGATGCTATAGCTTTGTTCAATGCCTTTGAGGCAGATGCGTGATGACCGCAAATTTAGGGTAAACCTATCTGCGGTTATAACGAGTGCTGCATGAAGTCGGTTATCAGGCGTTTGTGGTCTGGTGGCCTGTTGGTCGTTGCTGCGGTGGTTACCGATTGTGCAAGCTGATGGGGCGGCAATCGTGCCCCGCGTTCCTGCTGTTGCATCTTTAATTAAGCATGGAAATTTGAGATTGTCTTTGGGCGGCAATTTGGCAGATGTGGGCAAGTCAGTGGTGATCCACTGCAATCTTGATGCTCGTTGACCGGCCGGTACGGTCACTTACAATACGCGGCGTGGGAACTGCTAGTTTCCGCGGGGCGAACGCTGCGTTGCAACTTTTGAAGGCGGCGGCAGCGAAGCCTAGGAGGCATTACCGTGTTTGATGACCGGTGTTGATGGTTTTTGTTCGCTAAATTTCCGATCTCATTTCTTAACCTTGAGAGTCAGTAAACGTGGATTCATCAGATAACATTCCAGAAACAAGCGAAACCGAGTCGCTTGAGGAACCACGGTCCTTGAATTATTCATTTTGGGTGGGAGCGTTGACGATTCGAGGATCGGCGTTTCCCCGTGTGTTCGCTGATATCTGCAAGTTCGGTGTTCTTGCGTTTCTCATCGTTCTGACTGCTACGTTCGCGAAGGCAAAGTTCGATGTGATGTTGGCAATACCGTTCAGTGTGTTGTCAGCAGCAGGTGCGGTGTTGGGTCTGCTGTTGGTGCTTCGCACCAATGCTGGCTACGACCGCTGGTGGGAAGCACGGAAATTGTGGGGCGGAATTGTAAATCAGTCACGCAATCTGGGGGTCATTGCGTCATCGTATGGGCCACCCAATGGCGAATGGAGAAATCAATTCATTCGTTGGACGGCAGTCATGCCTCATGTGATTCGGTGTAGTTTCCGAGAAGACCCGACACTAACGGAGATTTCAAGATTAGTTGGTCGGGCGAATGCGAAACGAGTTTCGGAGGCTTCCCACATGCCAACCTTCGTTGCCACGATCATCGCTCAGATGCTGAGTGAGGGAAGGCGGGAAGGGATGAGTCGATACGCTTTCCTGCAAGCTGAACAGCAACGCAGCATGGTCATCGATTACTTGGGCGGATGTGAACGGATTCGCAACACACCTCTGGCACGCGCGTCTGCAATTCAGGTGCGTCAATTCATTTTCATGTTTTTGGTCGCGTTGCCCTTTGCCCTGATGAACGAGTTTGCAGATTCCACCAACTTTTCAATTGCCGGACTGGATTTCAACCATGGCATCTATCTGATCCCGCTTTTTGTCATGTTGTTGGCTCTTCCAATGTTGTCACTCGATCGGCTTGGGATGGAATTGCAAAATCCATTTGACACTCGACGAATTGACCACTTGCCGCTGGATGCGATCTGTCACACGATCGAACGCAATCTGATGGAAGTATTGAAAAACGATGCTTTGGCTACCGAAGAGGGATTTGTACTGGAAACCATGCAGCTGGATCCTGAGATGGCAGCATTGATTGCAAAAGGTAATGCTCGCGATACTCTGATTTCCTGATTTTGCAGTCGTGTCGGGTAAGGAAGAACAGCAGGCCTCGGCAAGAATGCTGGCCTGACAGGCGATCGGTTTATCGAATGGTGACCCACCAAGGAGTCTTGCCGACAAGAAGGGTGTTCAGACGCTTCAAGTGACCCTCTTCGGAATTGATTTGGAACACTGCAAGGTTGCCTGAAGTTTGGCCAGCAGCAATCAGGAATCGGCCGCCGGGGGCAATGTTGAAAGATCTCGTTGTTGCCTCGGTTGGGGTATTGCCCAGATGCGTTAGCATTCCGTCGCGAGGATTCACGGCATACCTGGCGATGCTGTCGTGACCTCGATTGGCAACGTAGACGAATTTTCCTGAAGGATGCACCTCGATATGAGATGTAGTGTTTGCCGTCGCATCTGTTCCTGCTCTCGGTAGTGTCGACAGCGTTTGCCGTAGGCTCAGGACTCCACTCGCGGTATCCAGTGCGTAAGTTGAGACGCTGCTTCCTTGTTCGTCACTGCTGTAGGCGAAGTCGATCTTTGGGTGAAACCAAAGATGTCGTGGACCTGTATTCGGCTTTCGCAACAACTTTGGTTTCTCGTTTTCAACCAAACGCTTTGCTCTATCATCGAGCGTGAATTGGAAAATTGCATTCGGTCGGGTGTGGGGAGCAAACCAATACCGCCCCGTACGGTCAGAAACGATCGCATGCGCACGTTCATCAGTGTAGATGGATTGCAATTCGTTGCCGATTGCTCCATTTGCCTTGATGGCGTGCAATGTGATTTTTCCCTCGCGATAATATGCGCTCATGAGTAATTTGCCAGACCTATCGACTGATAAGTAGGCAGGGTCAGCACCTGCAGGGATCTCGTTGATGCGTGTCAGTTTTCCGGATGATTCATCAACGCGAAAGCTGGCAAGATTCCCGATGCTCCGAATGGAGGCGAAGAGGATAGGCAGTGTCGGGTGATAAGCAAGTGCACCAGGACCCCCATCGACCATCACGCTGTCGACCGGAGTGAGAGTGCCGTCCTTGTTACTAAGACGAAGAGTAACGATGCGTTCCTCTTTGGCGAGGGAAATATGCACCAGCGGTTCACTTCCATGAACCTTAGCCACAATCAGGAAAAGGATCAGAAGAGGAAAACTGTGATGTTGCATCTTGAAAATCGCTTCGTTTTTTTGGGAGGAATCAACGAGGTTAAAAACGAAACAAGCTGCCTTAAGATCATTAGGTGTACCAGCGTACCAAATTGAAATTAGCGAATCGGACTAGAACGAGTCTTCATGTTGTAGTGGCGAATTGAAAGGCTTGCACCGTCAAGGCACCTCATGTATTTGGGCTGAGGTACTTGGGCTGAGGGGGGAGAGACCATGAAGGTGGTTGGAAGTAGGTAAGTGGATTGCTGGTGGATCCGTTTTCTTCGCAGCAATTGAAGAAATCATTCCACCCGAATCAGGATTTCGTTTCGTCTCAAAAAGCCGGGGGTCCATGGTGGGTCATAACCAGCATACTCAACTGGCCCGCTGGCAGTCAGGTGTTGCCCCTTCATCCAATCTCGGAGCTCGCTTTCTCTTTGTCGAAGCGATTCCTCACCCATCCGACCGTTAAATCTGATGGCTGCAAATCGGCCCCCTTGACGCTTTCGCAGTTCGACATTGGCGTTTTCGGGTTGCGGAGCCCCTCCAGAAGCAACTGCCTCGGGAACCACGAAAGCCATTTGGCCTCGCTGTACTTGAGCTTTGTTGCCATCCGTGTTGTCTTGGTCATTCATCGGCTCGTTGATGGGCGTTGCGGAACCTCGTTCCATGAACACAGGAGTCGTCATTGCCACCTTCTGCTGTTGGCCATTGTCGCCGCTGATGTAGCGGAACAAACGCGAGAAACTGCCGTCGTTTCCTTGGGCGTCAAATCGCATTTCAGTTGTGACCAGGACGAGATCAGCGTAGTCGCGCACCTCGATATCACCGGCGGAAGAGACGACACGGTAACGCGCAGACTCGTAGGCGCTGCGAGCTGTGAATTTCCATGCGTAGTATCCCACAACTCCAAGACAGACAGCGGTGATACCAAAACTCAACATTTTTGACCGATTCATAGGGCGACCGGGAGTCTCAAGAGAACTGACAGGATTGATGATGGAAACAGCTGAATGACGCGTTGTGCTGACACTTGGAACTATAGGTGGAGGGGATCCCCCTTGATGAAATCTGAATCGACTCAATTTTTTCCGGCCAGATTGATGATCAACTGCTCGTAAAAACGGATCATCTGAATGAACTGTTTGGTCGCGATCCTTTCATTGACGCCATGAATCAATGCCACTCCGGCTTGGTCTAACTTCCATGGTGTAAAGCGGTAAACATCTTTTGTGAGGGCAGGGTCATCGTAGTGAGCAGAATCAGTGCTGGCGACGACAAAGTAGGGTGCGACTGCTACATCAGGAAACACCTGTTTGATCGTACGATGCAAGGCTTGAAAAGAATCGCAGGTGTCAGAAGATATTCTGGATGGCTCGCGGAGTGCCGGTTGCTCACGCAGTCTACCATCCACCGTCTGATCAGTTTGCAGGGTGATACGATCATCCTGAATCGTGGAACGCAAGAATTGCAGCGTCGATTCAACGCTTTCTCCTGGCTGAATTCGGAGATGTAGATTTGCGGCAGCTGTTGACGGCAGAGCGTTTTCGGCAAATCCAGCTTCGATCATGGTGGGGACCAATGTGGTTCTCAAGGCAGCATTACCCGCCGGTGTATTGCTGAACTGATTTTCGATTATCGAACCGAATAGTTTTGGATTGCCTATCGCAATTCGGTGGAGAAGGGACATTTCAGGACCAAGGTAATCAAGCATCCTGCCAACCCCGCCGTCCAGCCTTGCGGGAAAAGGTGTCTGCTGCAGCTTTGTAATTGCTGACGACAGAATTCCAATCGCAGTTTCTCCGGGAGGAATGGATGCGTGTCCTGCATCAATTTGATTTAAGTGGACTTTCATTGTGATATTCAGATAGCCCTTTTCTGCAATTCCAATCAAAGCCGCCGGCTGATCGAGCCCGGGGACACCTCGGTAAATGCCACCTCCTTCATCAAGGGCCATGCGTAGTCGGATCCCGTTATTCCGCATCCAGGTTGCAATCTGTTGATTCCCATATTTGCCACCGACTTCTTCATCATGCCCGAGTGAAAGATAGATGTCACGTTGGGGTTGGAAGCCTGCTTTAACCAATCGTTCGCATGCCTCCATCAACGCGATCGCAGCACCCTTGTTATCCAGTGTTCCACGTCCCCACAGATATCCGTCGTCGACGACACCAGAAAACGGTGGATGCTGCCATGCTGTAACAGACGTTTGCTCGATGGCTACCACGTCATAATGTGCCATCAACAAGATGGCAGGTGTCTCTTCTTTCTTGCCGGCTGACCACTGATAAAGCAGGCTGAAGTTTTGGGCATCACCAAAATCTTCACCTGTATACCGATTCAAGGCTGTCGTGACGGCTGGATAAGAAGCTTCAAGCAGTTTTTGAAAGTTCAGGAACGCTTTTCCATTATTTTTTGAGCGATTGCTGTGTGACACCGTCGGAAATTGGATCGCGTTTGACAAATGTGTCAGTGCCGAGCTCTGGTCGATCTCACTCTGGGTGATGGCTTGAACCTTGATTTGACGTGACTTCAGTTTCGTTGCATTGAATACAAGAAAAATTCCACACACCATGATTGAAGTCAGAGCACAAACCAACAAACACTTTGTTCTTTTCCCAAGGCAGAATTTGGCGATTTTCATGGGTGAGTTTGTGTTTGCTGTAAGGCTCAGGCAAATCAAGTCTCATCAGCGATTCACCCGGACGCAGGTACAAATCGAAAGACGTAACATTCCGTGTTGCATCGCGTCAGAATACGAGAATTGTGTGAAGCACACGTTTCAATGGCATTGAGGGTGGCAATCTGCAATTCAAGGGATGTGACTAGAATAACGGCTTAAGAAGATTCATGCTTCACCGCTGAGTTACCAAGTGAAACGATCGTTATGAACAATCAGGCAACATCTAAACTTGGGGATGTTTGGGAAGGTATCTAACTGCAATGTCAAAAATTTTCGTCTGAAAATCGAAGCATGAACCCTACATAAAAAACCCTGCGATTGAGGAAATCGCAGGGTTAGTTAGCATCAATTCTAAATTCAGAGCAGATGATTCTTTAGGCATCACTCGACGGGTGGACGCCTTGGGCGTTCGCCTTGAGGACTGCCACCGCCAGTATCACCGCGGCCGCCAGGTCCCCGACTACCAGCACCACCGGGGCCTCGCCCACCAGCTCCGCCGATTGATTCGAGCTCTTGCTTGGAAAGAAAACCGTCGTTATCACGATCGATTCGGAGCATCAGTGGCTGCATTCGCTCTGGTAGCTCTGCCTTACTGATTTTACCGTCTTTGTTTTCATCAAAACCCATCAGGCGGCTTGCAGCATTCATTGCTCCACCTCCCGGGCCACCACGCTGAAAACCACGCTCAGGCACACCGTTTGGAGCGACGCGGTCTTCCGGCCCACGTTCGGCTCCGCCGCGGGTTCCTCCGGCACGATTTCCGGCACCTCGGCTGCCTCCGCCTCGACCACCCATTGCTGGTTGCAGTTCATCGGCGGTCAATTTTCCATCTTTATTCTTGTCGAGTGTTTTCAATGCCTTTGCGGCGTTCTCAATTTCAGTGGCGGAGATTTCACCGTCGCGATTAACGTCCAAAGCCACAAGCACGGGTAGGAAACTCATCATGCCGCTGCGACCACCCGTTGCACCACCACGGGTACCTTGACCACGTCCGCCAAATCCGGGACCACCCTGTCCGGGACCACCAGCATCTTGCCCTCCTCGTCCACCTTGCCCGGGCCCATCTTGTCCGGGCCCACCTTGTCCAGGGCCACCACGTCCTGGCCGAGCTTGTCCGGGGCCACCACGTCCTGGCCCAGCTTGTCCGGGGCCACCACGTCCTGGCCCGGCTTGTCCGGGGCCACCACGTCCAGGACCACTGTTCTCTTGCTGCGCGCCGCGTGGCTGGTTTTCACGCTGATCTTGAGCATTGGCTTGAAAGCCAATGCTCAACGTGAGAGCGACGCCTAAGCCTGTGAGACATTTCATGTGATTTCCTGTGCGATTATGGGAAGAAGTTTTCGAGGAACGATCAGGGCAACCTTGCGATACGCCATTGAACACCGCCGGAGGCCACGAGTTCTGACTCGCGTGGATTTTGCCAAAAATTTGCCAAGTTGAGCTGCGTTCTACGCATGACCGTACTATAAACGTCATCACCCAACCTGCATCCACAAGGCCTTTACGATGAGAAAAGCCCATACTATGACCACAAATGGAAGCCGGATTCCGACATTTATGTTGGCTCTGCTGTTGCAAACCGGCACTGCCGTGGGGCTTTGCTGTGGACAAGTCGCGGTGTCGGATTCTGAACCAGGAACTGAGCCTTGGAAGGCTCAAGCAGCATTGGTCCAGAAAAATTCCCAAAGACGTACAGACTTCAATTATCGGGAATCTAACGTTCCCGATTATGAGTTGCCTGATCCTCTTGTCAGTGCAGCGGGGAACCAGATCGCCACAGCGGAGGATTGGGACCGATTGAGACGTGAAGAACTGCTGTCGTTCTTTCGCAATGAAGTCTACGGGAAGCGTCCAGAAATCAACTATTCTCTCAGCTTTGAGCAGGTCGAAGAGCA
>NZGD01000201.1 GCA_002690925.1 Rhodopirellula sp. | reverse complement strand
TCAAAATCCGGTGAGAGCAATCTCATGTGGGTTCGAGTCCCACCTCCGGTACTAAGCAAATCACGCTGTTTTTGGATTCGTCCAGAAGCAGCGTTTTTTATGGGTGCAACTTCATGATTCTGTGTTGGCAAAAGGCAAGATCTTTGGCTCGGTCGCTGGTCTCGAAACAATAAACTTCTGTTGTACAGCCAAGCTCTCGATTTACATCCATTTTGGTGTTTCGCTGACTCGCAACATGGGTCCAGACCCACCAACCTGTGCGTTGCAGCAGGCACCACTGATAGCCCAGATGAAACTGCGTCTATTGCATTCTCCTTGAGACTTGCTTACCTCGTCGAAAAGCTGGGAAGTATCGTCGCTCTGGCTTCCTAAGATCCATTGGAAATGTCTTATCTAGTCACTACGTGCAGTGAGTCGTCTAGTGGCACAGGCACCAAGATACCCACCGCCAACAAAGCCGATGCAGTAGCAGAGCATGATTAGTGTTTCATTCGAGGACAATAGTCCCGCTAGAACACCAGTGAGTCCTCCAAGTAAACATCCCAAACCGAATCCACACATTTCCTTGATGCGGGAACGGTGTGGCTGCTGACTGTTGTTCATAAGCTTTTCAATAGCTCCTGGAGCGATTCGATTTCCCATTCGCTCAGAATGGACTATCGTAGCCGTCGGTGGTTCATTTCGTCTAATTGTCAACATTCAGAAACGACTCATGGTCGATCACTCTCTAAGGCAGGTTTTTCTTGATGACCGAGGCCACTTGATCTGCCAGTTTGTTTGAGCCTTCCGCCGTGTAATGAACATTCGCAGGACGCGTTGGTACTTCTTTGCTGGACAATTGCCAAAGTGGATTGGTTTTGATGTCGCCCAGTTCCGTCATCACTTTGGCTGCGATCTCGTTGTACTTTTTGCTATCACCAACAACACGACCCTTTGCTCCTTCTGGCACGGGAGTTGTTTCACACCAGATCACAACCGCACCGGTTTTCTTCAGTCGTTCGGCAATCATCTTCAGGTTGGATTCGTATTCAGCTGGGGGGACCTGTTGATGAGACTTTGAGCCTTTGGGGTCCGCCAGGTTCTCGTTGTTGGGACCCATGTATTTTAAGTCGTGCAGTCCATGATTGAAGTGAATGACGCTCCATTTACGATCTCCCAACCACTTTTCCAGCTCTGCGATGCCTTTGGTCGTGGGGCCACAATTTGTTTTAGGACGAAAAATGTTCGCTGTCCCAGCCATTTTTTTACGAACCGGCGACGTGTAGCCGATGGAAATGGAGTCACCTATCAGTAGAACATTTGGTAACGCTGGATCAATGTTGGGCGGTTCGGCGGCGAGCTTTTGAGCAAGGCAATTTGAGCCCAGAGAAAGGGTTAGGGCAATGCAGAGGGTGAACCGAAGCATGTGGTATTTCCTTTTAGGCGGGAAGAATCTGGGTCCGAAATATAATGGATCATGAGCAGTCATTGCGGTGCATGGAGAAGTTTTCGATGTTCAGCAGTTCGTAACAATGACTGTACTCCCATTTGTGCCATCTTATTCACTCTGCGACTTGGTGTCGGTAGCTTGTTTGCTGCGATAAACTCGTTGCTGGCACGAGAGCTGTCGAGCTGTATGCTGATACTAAGAAGGCATATGTTTTGTATGGTGACATCAATGCAAAGCGGAATTACAAGGGTTTTTTTCGTTGCAGTGATTCGGCTGGCTGGATTCCCGCCGTGTTGATTTGGTGATCGTGCTATGCCGAAAAGGCTGCGGTCCATCAGAGCACTGAGTGGCTGAACAGTGAGACTCGAACGCCGTAAAAATGGTTGGATCGCGTCAAATGAGAGCGAATTCCAAGACGGGTCCTCGCGGTAAATGCGGTTGAATGGTTGAATGGTTACGGCATGAGCGTTCCGCTAGAGGAGCGATCAAAAGTAGAGTTTGTATTGATCCAACGAGTATGACCCGAGGCTGGGCAGAGACATGGCAAATTTGAGCAAATCTGCGAAGTATGACTGCATCATTATCGGCGGCGGGCACAACGGTTTGATTGCTGCTGCGTACCTCGCGAAGCGTGGAAAGAGCGTCTGTGTTCTCGAGCGTCGTCCCATGCTGGGGGGGTGCAGCGTGACCGAAGAATTGTGGCCGGGTTATAAAGTTTCGACAGCCTCTTACGTTGTAAGTTTGCTGCTGCCGGAAATCATTTCGGACCTTCAACTCAAACAAAATGGGTTAACCATTTTGCCACGAGTCCCATCTTCCTTCACGCCGATGCGAGATGGGCGGCACTTAATGTTGGGTGCGGATAAACAACAGAACTATGATCAGATCGCAAGCTTCAGTAAGTCCGATGCGGAATCTTTCACGCATTATGAGAAAGTGCTTGAGGATGTCGCCAAGCATCTTGAGCCTGTGCTGAATCAAGCTGCTCCCGATCTATTACCTTTGCCCGCTAGCTGGCGACGAATTGGTATGGGTAAAAAAATACGCGACCTTAAGAAGGGATGGGCGCTGCGCAGGGCATTGGCTTCCATGGAAGAGACGATTCCCGAGGGAATTGAACTATTAACAGCAGCCGCGAGGCCGGTCTTGGAACGATGGTTCGAAACCGAGGTGCTAAAAACCACGCTTGCGACGGATGCTGTGATCGGCGCGTTTGCTTCGATCTCACAACCAGGAACTGCGTACGTGTTGTTACACCATGTGATGGGAACAGCAGGAGGGGCCCGAGGGGTCTGGGGCTACGTCGAGGGTGGCATGGGCGCCCTGTCCGATTCGATTGCAAACGTTTGTCGCCAACTGGGCGTGGTGATTGAGACAGAGTGCCAAGTCCAGCAGATCATGGTTGAAAAAAATCAGACTCGCGGAGTCTTGCTGAGTGATGGCCGTGAATTGGGAGCCTCTGTCGTGGCTTCCAGCGTTGATGCCAATCTGACCTTCAATCACTTTCTGAAGGAAGGTGATTTGCCTTCTCCTTTCCGTGCCGCTGTTGATCGAATTGATTACAGCTCTGCAACAGCCAAAATCAATTTGGCACTTTCAGAGTTGCCCAACTTCAAATGTCTTCCGTCAACCGGAATAGCACCGCAACACAACGGTACCATTCATATCGGTGAAACGTTGGAAGAAGTTGAAAGAGCTTATGACGATGCCAAGTATGGTGAACCGAGCAAAAATCCGATTGTCGAAATCACGATCCCTACGAGTGTTGATCGGACCATCTCTCCGGAGGGCAAACATATTATGAGTATGTTTGTGCAGTACGCTCCTTACAAACTGAAAGACGGTTTAGTGTGGGATGACATCAAAGAGGGATTTGCCGACCGTTGCGTGGAGCGTGTTGCTGAGTACGCGCCGAACATTACGAATGCGATCGAGCATCGTCAAGTGTTGAGTCCTGTCGACATTGAACGGACTTATGGATTGACAGGTGGTAACATATTTCAGGGATCAATGAATTTGAACCAGCTACACATGATGCGACCTGTGCCCGGTTGGGCAGATCATCGCACGCCCATTGAGGGTTTGTACATGTGCGGTGCTGCCAGTCATCCCGGTGGAGGTGTCATGGGTGCTTGCGGAAAGAATGCAGCTGAAGAGATCCTGCGAGACCGGATCATTTGATTCAGAACTCAGAGAATGCCAGCTCAGAGAATGCCAGATTGCAGTCGTCTGGCCGTCCATGGTCGGGCCGGCATGACCACGAACGGTCAGGTGTGGAACCTGTGTTAGCGGGATGATGTTTCGGATTCGGTGGCCATTAAAGAAAGGTAATGGCGATCAAACGCAGCCAGCATGCTTTCAAGTCCGGAATAGGGGCCAGGCCGGTAGACGCGGGACTGGACTCCCAGTTGGGTCAGTTCGCAAATTTCCCAATCCTGGCGATTGGTGAGGTCCCAGAATTCAATGGCTTCACTTGCATTGAAAGTATCCCGTGCTGCGACTTCTTGGGGAAATAGCCAGTTGCAAACGATGCGAGTCGAGTCGACATCAACTCGTTCGATGCGATGCGTCAGAACGTAATCAGGATGTGGACTGATGAACAGAGAAGGGCACAGGGTGTAGAAGTAGACTCGCCTCAAATCTTCTGTAGAAAGTTCTTGCAGCGGTGAGCCGCACCATTTGCCGTTCATTGTGACGGTTTGGTAGTCGTCCGCCAGAATCATAGGTCCACCGAGGAAATGCCCCTTTTCGAAATCATTTGATGCCGTTTCTACAGAGGTGATCGGGCGCAGCTGGGGGTGCACGAGCGAGCAGTGATAGCACTCACTGTAATTCTGAAAGATGACTTTCCAGTTCGCGTGCACTTGGTAGATAATTTCGTGTACGCTCACTAGCCGGTCGAGTTCCCAGTTATCAAAGCGGTTCAGAACATTACCAAAGTCGTTCTTGAATGAGGCGACTTGTCGCTGTTGGTTGATCAGGATAAATCCTTGCCAGACAACACAAGCCGCGGTCTGCAGAGAATGATCTTGTTCGCAAAAATCTGTTTTCCCCATCATGTTGGGTGCCGACTTCAAATTTCCATCGGTGTCATAGGCCCATGCGTGATAGGGGCAGTGCAATCTGCTTTTTATCTGTCCACATGGTTCTTTCTGCAGTCTGGTGCCGCGATGCCGGCAGACATTGTAAAGACAATTGATCTGCCCCGATTCCGCACGAATGATGATAAGACTTTCACCGTCCATTTCATGTAGAAAAAAATCTCCAGGATTGGGTACGGAAGAAGCTCTTCCTACACAGATCCAAGATTTCGAAAAAATCCGGTCGGTTTCCTGATCGTAGACTTCTCGCGCCGTGAAATACTCGCCGGGTAAGGTATGTGCGCCCTTGGCAGTTCGGGGCATGGCCGTGGTGTCCATCGAATGACTGGTGAGTTCTTTGTTGCCTGTGATCATGTTAGCTGCAAAATGCTCACGGAAAAATCCTAACTGCGTAAGTAGTTTGCGACGCTTTCTCTCTGCTAGGCGGTCTTTCGTCTGACTACGTTCAGGATTTCAGTCTTTGTCAGCGCGTAGCACTGAAACGAAAGCTTTCTGAGGGATGTTGACGCTACCAAATTGCTTCATTTTGGCCTTGCCCTTTTTTTGTTTCTCAAGCAGTTTCTTCTTGCGAGTCACATCACCACCGTAAAGTTTTGCGGTGACATCCTTGCGATAAGGCTGAATGGTGGCACGTGCAATGATCGTCCCCCCAATGGCTCCCTGAATGGGAATTTTGAATTGATGTCTTGGAATGGCCTCTGCTAATTGCTCACAATAATGTAAAGCCCGGGCCCGTGCTTTTTCTCGGTGAACGAGGTAGGCCAACGCGTCGATGGGTTCCTTGTTGACAAGAATGTCTACTTTGACAACATCAGTTGCGCGATATTCGATTGGAACGTAGTCAAACGATCCATATCCCCGCGTGATCATTTTGAGTTTGCCATAAAAATCAAATAGCACTTCGCCCAGCGGCATCTCACTGCTGACCTCGACTCTGCCAGCTGATAAATAGTTCATCGTTTGAGTTTCAGAGCGATGTTCGCGGCATAGTTCCATTACCGGGCCGACATACTCTTCAGGCGTAAGAATAGATGCCTTGATGTATGGTTCTGAGGCAGAGTCAATATTGGTGGGGTCGGGCCAGTAACTGGGGTTGTCCACCTCAATCGTGGTACCATCCTTCAGGTTCAATTTGTACTTCACAGAGGGAGCGGAGATGACCAGTCCAATATCAAACTCACGCTGCAAGCGTTCTTGAATGACATCCAGATGCAATAAACCGAGGAACCCACATCGAAATCCAAAGCCAAGTGCTGCAGAACTGTCTTTTTCGTAGGTCAATGCAGCATCATTGATGGCAAGTTTGTCGAGTGCTTTGGTCAGGTCCTGATATTCATCTGTGCTCATCGGATAGACCGATGAAAAGACGACCTGACGGGCCTCCTGGTACCCGGGGATTGGTTCGTCAGCTTGACGATCCAGTGCTGTGATCGTATCACCAATCTCAATGTCTTGGACGCTCTTGACGCCAGCCACGATATAGCCGACTTCTCCTGCGCTGAGTTGCTCTTTTGGATTTAGCTTGAATTGGTTGTAGCCCAGTTCATCAACCTTGTAATCACGCCCGGAGTGCATGAAGTGAATGATTTGCCGTGGTTTCAGTGTTCCCTGTACCACCCGGCATTGAAGAATTACTCCTCGGTATTTGTCAAAGTGGGCATCAAAAACTAGGGCTTTGAGAGGTGCATCTGGATCTCCGGACGGGCAGGTTAATTGGGTGACAATTCCTTCCAGCACATCTTGTATGCCTTCACCTGTTTTTGCAGATACGGGAATCGCTTCGAATGGATCCAAGCCGAGGTCCGAATCGATTTCCTCACGTACGCGATCAACGTCAGCTGCAGGTAAATCAATTTTGTTGATGATCGCCAGCATTTCCAGATCATATTCGAGGGCGAGATAGAGGTTTGCCACTGTTTGCGCTTCAACACCTTGCGACGCGTCGACGACCATCAATGCACCTTCACAGGCCATCAGAGATCGTCGCACCTCATGAGAAAAGTCGACGTGGCCCGGTGTGTCAATCAGATTTAAAAGATACTCTTCACCATCTTTCGCCGTGTATGACAGCGATACAGTATTGCTCTTGATTGTGATGCCGCGTTCTCGTTCGATGTCCATGGAATCCAGCATCTGGTCCTGAAACTCGCGCTGTGTCACACCACCACAGGCTTGGATGAGTCGGTCAGCTAAAGTTGACTTTCCGTGGTCAATGTGTGCAATGATGCAAAAGTTCCGAATGTGTTTCATTCGTCAGGCTCGTTGAAAATGGTCTTGTGGCGAACGCGTGGTGCCGACAAATCGTAGTGCATGTGATGCTTGTCCGACAGGGAATCACCATCAGCAAGGAATTCTTGTCCGCTGCACCAAGGGATGAATGTTCAGGACACAGTAAGCGTGTCGCCTTGTTCGTGCCGTAAGGCGTGGGGCAAGCTCAACCAGCATCAGGGTCATGCAACTTGAGATCATGCAGGTATCTCGATTGAAACGGTTGACTTTGTGCTCTGTGCTGGGCTGGCGGAAAGGCTTTTGCAGCACTACTTTTGCTCATTCTTGATATCTGCAAGTTCGGACTCACGTTTGTTCAGAAAAGCCCGCGAGATTTTGATTGCTTTCTCACGATCTGCCTGATCGTAGTCCCAAAACTCTTGAACAATTGCTTCGCATTCCGGATAGTGTGATCCGTCGTCTCCAATTTCCAGTCGCAATTGTGCGAACTGTGACTTCAGATGCTCTCGAATTGTTTTGTATTCAGGGTGGTCATAGACATTGTCCAATTCGTTCGGGTCTGACGTCAGGTCATACAGTTCCCACGCCGGGGGTGTCAGGGATTCCCCTTGGTAATTACAGCCATAGAAATAGATCAGTTTGTGGGTCTTGGTACGCATCGCCATCTCGCCCGGATTGTCATGGTGTGCCATGTGCATCCAATACCTGTAGTAGGTGGCCTGCTTCCAGTTATCCGGTTCCTTGCCAGTTTCACAAATTTGGCGGAACGAACGTCCCTGCATTTCTGCTGGTATTGATACACCTGCGTAATCAAGCATTAAGGCTGGGTAGTCGATGTTTTCGATGATGGCATCACTGCGCACCCCCTGAGGAATTGCTTTTGGGTATCGAACGATGAAGGGCATGCGTGCAGACTCATCATATGCCCAGCGTTTGTCCTGATAATCTTTTTCACCGAGCCAAAAGCCTTGATCTCCGGTGTAGATGATTAGCGTATTGTCATAAAGGTCTTCTGCTTTCAGATAGTCCATCAGACGTTTCATGTTGTCATCGACACCTTTGACACAACGAAGATACTTTTTCAGATAGGCTTGATAAGAGAGTCGTTTGACTTGTTCGTTGGAAAGGTTTGGGTCTCGGTAGTCCCACTTGAATTCCTCGGGGAATTTTACCGGGAGGTCAGCGGCATAAGACCTGCGCGGATTTCGTCGGCCGATGGAAGTTCCGATGTGGGGTACGAGTTCATCCTTGTATCCACGCGTTGCAAGTGAGCCCCAAGTATCAGGTTTGGTCCATAACGATTCGGGTTCAGGGATATCTGTGTTTGCCAAGTAACTGTCATACCGGGGGTGACTTTCAAAGTAGTCGTGCGGTGCCTTAAATTGATGGCAGACAAAAAATGGCTTCTCTGTATCGCGGTGATTTTTGAACCATTCGAGGGTCGCATCAGTGATCACATCAGAGGAATGTGAGCCAGGATACTTGATCACATTTTTGGGCCACTTCTTGTCGCCTTGAACTCGGAATTCTGTGTTGAAGTATTTTCCTTGGCCGGGCAACACTTTGTAGTAGTCGAAATTGGGCTCAACTTTGAGGTGCCATTTACCAATCATTGCTGTCTGGTAACCGGCGGATCGCATCAGTCTGGGCAGAGCCTGTTTGTCTCGTTCGATTCTTCCACCAAGATCAAAGACGCCATTGATGTGATTGTACTGACCCGTGATGATGCAAGCTCGCGAGGGAGTGCAGATCGCATTGGTGCAGAACGCATTATCAAAGCAAATTCCCTCTGCAGCTATCTGATCGATATTGGGCGTCGGATTGAGATTTTTCAACAACGTGGCGTAAGCTCCCACTGCTTGCGCCGTGTGGTCATCAGACATGATGAACAGGATGTTGGGAGGTTCTGCTGCTGAGGTAGTCAGGCAACTGAATACAGTGATCGACAGCGTAAATAAAACCTTCAGTGTGGTCATCATTCTCATGAAGTTCGGCTCGATATCGTTGAGTGAGCGTGCGTGGGGTGTGCAGCGGGGATTTGCTTGTCACTACTCAAGTAGTTTAGCCGGAACTGCTGCAAATTTGAGCCGCCGCCCGATCATTCTATGAAGGATTATGTATCCGTCTTGTTTTGAGGAGGTCGGAAACGACCCAGAGGTGATGCCATAACGCGGAATCCACGCAATTGAACGCCTTCAGCCATCAATCGTTCGGCTTGAAGGCTGGGGTTACATGGCGGTAGGTGTCCATTGGCATAGACGACACGCCACCACGGCAGGCTGTCACCAGATTTGCTCAAAATCGCTCCCGCGGCCCGGGCGGCTCGGGGGTGCCCCGCTTTCCCAGCAATGTCACTAAAACTTACGACCTCACCTTCCATCAGCTTGAGAACTGCCGTGGTCACAGCCTCGTGGATAGGAGTGATGCAGGCCGGTTGTCCTGCGTGACTTGCTTTGCGTTCTGTTCGGGAAAGCCGGGGCATTGGAGTCTGTGTGATTCCAGGGATACGGGCATCGACATTGGCAGCGACAATCTTCGTAACGGCACTTGAGTGCTATGTCAGTTTGGTTCTCGAGCTTGGCCAGCAATCAGAAAAGCGATTTCCATCGCTTGTTCGTAGTTCAACCTTGGATCCACAGTACTTTCATAGGCTCTTTTTAGGTCGGCTGACTGCAGGCCTCCTGTACCACCGATACATTCGGTCACGTCATTTCCCGTCAACTCAAGATGGATTCCACCGACGACTGAGCCCTGTTGTTGATGGATTGAGAAGGAGTCACGCACTTCACTCAGGATTTGATCAAAATGCCGTGTTTTGAAGCCGCTGTCTGTTGTCATTGTGTTGCCATGCATGGGGTCGATGGACCACAAAACGGGATGATGGTCCTTTTGTACCGCTTCGATCAGGTGAGGTAAGCAGTCTTTGATCCTGTGTGCACCGAAACGACAGATGAGCGTCAGTCGCCCTGCTTGCCGCTGAGGATTCAAAATCCGAATCAAGTCGATCAACTCGGTTGCCGATGCGGTGGGGCCGACTTTCAGCCCAATCGGATTTTCGATCCCACGAAAGTACTCGATGTGCGCGCCATCAATCGCGCGAGTGCGGTCACCAATCCATGGATAATGGGTTCCAAGGTTGTACCAGCCACTGCCGCTGATGGATTGGCGAGTCAGTGCCTGCTCATAGGGCAGTAACAGTGCTTCATGAGAAGTGTAAAAGTCAACACGAGACAGGTCGCCACTGGCGACACCACCGATGGTTTCGACAAACCGAAGAGAGTCACTTATTCCTGCGACAAGTTGATGATACTGCTGAGATTTCTTGGACTGAGTAACAAAATCGAGTTCCCAGTTTTCAGGATGATGAATGTCTGCGAAACCTCCTTCTGCAAGAGCTCGTAAGTAGTTCAATGTTTGAGCTGATCGGCTGTAGGCTTCCAAAAGCAATTCCGGGCGATTTTTTCGATCTTCCGTCGTGAAGGGAATTCGATTGACGCAGTCGCCACGGTAAGAAGGAAGGGTCACACCATCGCGAGTCTCATTGTCACTGGACCTCGGTTTTGCATATTGTCCTGCAATGCGACCAACGCGAATGACCGGTTTATTCATTCCATAGACGAGTACCAAGCTCATCTGCAACAACACCTTCAACTTTTTCGCAATGGGATCAGCGCGACAGGCCTGAAAACTTTCGCTGCAGTCACCACCCTGCAGTAAGAACGCTTTTCCGCTTGCTGCGATTGCGAGCTGACTCTTGAGCCTTTCGACCTCCCAGCTGGTGACCAGAGGCGGGCGTTCCGATAGCTCATCTACCACGTTGCCGATTTCATCGTGGTTGTCATACAGCGGTTGCTGGGCGGCAGTTTTCTTTTGCCATGAGCTGGGTTTCCAGTCGTGCATGTGAGCTTTCTTCGGATGAAGTGGTCGATTTGAATTTGAATTCAAAGGTCGTTAGTTCACGCCAGCAATCCGCATGAAGTACTCATTTGTGACTGCCCGTCATCAGATCAATAACTGGCAGCCAGCACGTTCGAGAATGATTGGTAGGGGTCAACCCGTCGATTAGCAGCAATCAAGCAGGACCTAAACCAGCCATTCGACGCCATGCGCTCATTTGGCCCATGTGCATCATGAAGTGACCACCAACATAGAATCCGTGCATCGCTCCGATGGTTGCGAACTTTTCACGCATAGCCTCGTTAGGATTTTGTTGCTGGAAAACTTCATCTTCAGCCTGTTCAAGCGCAGCAATGGCGGCTTGATAATTGGTGAACAAGTGAGTGTTGACTTCTTCCATGGCTGGATAGATGGAGTTGTTTGGATCATCAACGCAAACGGCATCCTTTGAGAATATTTTTTCGTATTCAGCGGACGGGGTGTAGGCAGACGCGTCACAGCCGAGTTCAGCGATTACACGCGAGGCGTAGAGACCAAGATGCCCGTAAATGAAAGCTGGATGGTTTGACTCGATGGTTGTGTCTTGCACCTGTGCGAAACGTGCATATCTTTCGGCAGGGATGTCTTTGAGTAAACGCTCTGCGTAGCCGAGCCCCAGTTTTGCGGAGGCGGCGATCATGGGTCCAATGTGTGGCATGGATTCAGCTAAGGTCAGTGGAAGAATGGAAGAAGACTTTCAGAATACATAGTCTAACGAATTAGCTGAAAATTCCAGTCGTCGATATCAGAATCACGGCACAGGCATGGGCAACTTGAAAAGACGGTGCAGTTGCTTGTCAAGATTTGCTACTGTCGCCCCGTGTTCTTTCTGTGCAGCCAAGTTGGTGTTCTCGTCTGAATCAACCCGATGATCGTAAAGTTCGCGAGCGACAATCCTGTTTTCGCGTTGATCAAACCAGGCTACATAACGGTAATTCCGGGTACGGATTGCACGCCCCATGTACCTGTCACGAAACCGTGTGTACTGACTCAGTGCTACTGACTTCGTCTGCCGGTTTTCCGACCCGTTATCTTGATGCAGTGCTGGAAGCAGACTGTCACCTTCCAAGTGTTCGGGCTTGGGAACTTGTGCAAGATCGCAAAGCGTTGGATAGAGATCAACCAATTCAGAGAGGTGATCGGTGCGACCCGGGGTCAATTGGGGAGCAGATATGATCAATGGAACACGCGTGGCAATTTCAAAATTGGTCATTTTTCCCCAAGCTGAGTGTTCACCCAAGTGCCACCCATGATCAGACCACAATACAATCACTGCATTTTTGAATCGCGGCGACTGTTTCATGTTCTCCAGAATGCGACCAATCTGCGCATCGACATAGCTGATGCACGCGGCATAAGCATGGACTAATTCGAGTTGCGTTGCGCGGGGAATCGGGCCTTTGTTAGGAACGCCGCGATAACTCCGCATTTCATAGCCGTTCCAATCTCTTGCCTCGTCAAAGTCAGGACGCAGTGGCATGATCAGCCCGGCTTTTCGAGCTGAACCTGCGTACCCATCTGAGTTGAACCATGCCATTAACGGTGCATCTGTCGCGGGACGTTGATTGGTAGCCAGCCATGAATCATCGACTAGATATTGATCAAAGTAGGATTTCGGTGCGACAAATGGCAAGTGGGGTCTTCGAAAACCAATGGCCAAGAAAAGAGGGCTTTGGTTCTTGAAGTGATTGAGGGTGTCGATGACTTTCGTTGCCATGCGGCCGGCAAACAGGTGATCATCCTTGACGTCAGGAGCCTGCAGAACGGGGCAGTCCAGTCGCTCGGCGATAACTGTTGGCCGCGAGACATCTTGGGTGTCTGTGACTTCAAGCATTTCCCCGTCGCGTCCGGGCTGCGAGTCGGTCGACCAATCATTTTGATGGTCCCAACCGTCGTGATAAATTTTGCCAAAGCTTTGCGTGTAATAGCCGGATTTTTTCAAACAGCCGGCAATTGAGTCAACATCAGGATGATTTGCACGGAAATTTTTGGCTTCCGTGGCCTTATTGCTGAAAATCCCAATCGAGTCCGGTCTGAGTCCCAGCATCAGCGACAACCGTGAAGTGCCGCACTTGGCGTATTGGCAATACGCTCGTTCAAAAACAATTCCACTCTTCGCCAGTGAATCGATGTTGGGGCTCTTGATCCTTTGATCACCATAGCACCCGAGCATCGGACGTAGGTCATCGATCGCAATCATGACAATGTCAGGATGTTTCCCTAACGCGAAGTGAAAACCAACAGCCAGTTGAAGGCCTAAAAGAACGATTGCCGTGCAAATGAGGCGAGATGTGGTTTTCATGTTCATCGTCATTTGGTCAACGGAGCAGCGACCAATTCACTATCGCTTCGTGCAAAGATGACACCATTGGCAATTGCGGGGTGAGCCCATGTCACGCCGTTTCGGCGTGGAAGTTGTCGAAGCGTGGGAGCTAGTAACTTCGTTCGCGACGATTCCTCGAAGCCTTTAGGGTTCAGATTTGCAAAAATCAATTCACCTTGGTCATTCAGCATGATTTCCCGATCCCCATTTCGCATCGTGTGAATGGTTGCCCATCTGGCTTTTGGGACGGCGGTGGTATCTTCCCAGATGCGGTCACCCGTGGTCAGGTCCAGGCACCTGAGTTCACCGTAGCTGTCGACACCATAAATGAATTTTCCTTTGATCAAGGGAGTGCTGATCATGCAGTGCAGGGAATCCGTGTTGCGTTCATTTCTGCCAATTCGTCGCCACACCTGCTTGACCTCAGGTTTCTCGAGGTTCAGTTCGATCAACATCGAACCATCATAAAATGAAGACACGAACAGATATTTTCCTGAGGTAACAGGAGTCGCGACACCGATCGGCATGTTTCGTGACTCCATGGGTAATCTCCACAGAGTTTTGCCGGTTTTGGGATCCAAGCCAGTCACGCTCTCGCCTGTCCAGCATACTGCGACATCCTGTTGACCTTGGCGGATCATGATCGGTGCACTGTAGCCCGCGAGTTCATCAAGCGCTTGCCACTTTTCTTTGCCTGTTTGCAAATCGAAAGCGACCACGCATGCGCCAGCTGAACCAGCAGCAATTTGAATCACCAAGTCGTCGTAAATCAGTGGCGCGGCAGTGATTCCCCAGATTGGCATCTTTACCTTGTATTCACTCGCCAGTTGGTGTTCCCAGATGATCTGGCCGGAAGATGCATCAAGGCACTTCAGGTTGCCCATCGCACCAACCGATACCGCTTTGCCATCGTGGATGGTGACAGCCGCCCGCGGCCCCGCCTTATAGCCAATGTTGTATTCGTCATCGTTGTAATTGACTTTGTAGCTGTGTTCCCATATCTGCTTACCACTTTCTGCATCGAAACAGAGGATGCGTTCAACTTGATTGTCAGATTCCCCAATGCCACGATCCGTCACATAGACCTTGCCCTTGGCGATGGTAGGGCCACTGTAACCAGATCCAATCGGCACGGACCATTTTCGGGGCAATTCACCCTCGGGCAGTTCTTCCATCAGATTATTTTCATGGATTACACCGTCACGATTGACCCCACGCCATTGCGGAAAGTCATCAGCCAATGCGAAAGATGAAGAGATAAGTGATATAGAAAGCAGGGTAGCAAAGAGAATGGGAATGCGATGCTGCAGGCGGTCATGGATCATTCGTATTCAGGCCTTCAGGTGAAATTTGCAAAGGTAGTTTGTGTGTATGCCGCAAGAATCGTGTGGCAAATTTATTTGTTTGGCATCGTCACATGCAACGAACTGATGCTCAGCATCAATATAGGTGCTTGCCGCGTTCCCAGTTTATTGGCCGGCCAGCTGATTCCTGAGTCCTGCATTCTACAGTTACAACGCGGGAAAATTATAATCTGAATTCTTTGGATCAAAATCAGCATCCGTGAGCCCCACATTGATTCTCACATCATGGTAGGTATACGCTTCAAGCAGAACTGGCTCACCATTTGGTTCATCAGGCCAACCAAATGCTCGGTAGCCGAGAATTAACTGTCGTTCTGGATCGAGGGTGACTTCGGCCAACGAAAAGTCGTCCTCCTGGTTCGATGGCTTACTGCGGCGAATTTGGATCACTTTGGTCGGGGTGTCGTCGAGCATCTGATCCTCGATGATGTTAACGCTAATGTCAGGGTTATCCCGATCCTTTTCTCCGCGTTCAATCAATTTATCGATCAGTCGCATGATGCCAATCTCGCTAATGGGATACCGCTGTCCCTGCATAGCGAGGAATCCGGTTGGATCGAGCCACAAAGTCTTCAATCCGAGCAGCAGTCCAACTTCATGGACAGCCATCGTTCCGTCAAACAGATCGGCACCCCAGATGACTTCACGTCCCTTTAAATTCTGAGGTGCATTGAAAGCGAGATAAACGCGCATGGGAGCGTCATTGTTTTTATTGCGACAACGCGTTTGTACTTTGAGCTGGATTTCAGATTCAGGTGTCAGTTTTCCATTGACGTCTACCTCCTGCTTTACGAAACGAGCGGTGTAGTCATTTAGCGTCGTCGAAAGATGTTTTCTTGCAGATTGAGCCATGTCGAGCACATCTGAAATCGTGACCGCAGTATGCTCAGTGGTTTCGGTTGCTGTGGTTTCAGTTGCTTTAGGGGTAGCGTTGACGATCTCCTTGGAGCTTTGTTCGAGTGATTGATAGTAGTAGTAACCGCCGACCATTCCGACGACAAAGCAGATTGCGAAGATCTTCTTTTTTTTCATGGGGCTCATGGTTTTGGCATCCATTCATTTTGTTTGACTACATACATCAATAGAAAAGACCGCCGGTGAGATTTCCGGCGGCCTTTGTAATTATCATGTAACGATACATTTTCACGAAGTTTTTTTCGCTGCAATGGCCGTTTAGAACTGACCGGCAGGCAGGCCTTGCTGTGTCTGTTGCACTGCCGCACCAATTGCCTGAAGGATTCCTTCACCAATGTCAAACGAGAAATTCTGACCATTCTCAATTGATTCTGCAACGAAGCTCATATCACCCTGATCGGGTGATCTTGTCAGGGCGTCAATCATGGCAGCTAATGTGTCGTTGGACTCAATCGACTGGGCATACTTCAACATCGGCATCATGGTCATTCGCATTTGACCGACAGGACGATCAGCCGAGTTCTTCTTTTTGCCAGAGTCGATCAGTTCTTTCATCAAACTGTCACTACCTTTTCCGAACGCCAAATAAACCGATTGCTTGCCAGTGCCGATGTGGACACTCAATTTGTCGCCGAACATGCGACGGGCTTCGTCCTGTGATGCTGGAATTTCAGCCTCAACCATGTGCATCGTGACACCGTTGTAGTTGCCAATGTCGAATTTGAACTCAGGTGCGCCTGGCTCATTTTCAACTTTGGATGCAACCTCTTTTGCGATTGCTGCAACTTCGCTTCCGTCAGCAACGAATGCACCGAACACAAACTTGAACCCGTCTTCTTCGTCTGCCAGCAGTAAAGCACCAAGATCACTTTTCCCCTCTGCTGCAGACTTGACCGAGAGTTCAATGACTCGATCTACCAGCGCATTGATGTCATCGCGTTGGCTATCCGTGAGACCAGCTTGGCTGTCCAAGGCAGTTCGGACAGCACCCAAGGATGCTTCCATGCTGGCCTCGGTGTCTTCAATCGCCTCTGGGCTGATAGAAGCGGCCTGGTGTAAATACATAGCAGCATCTTGCCGGATCACAGAGGCGAACTGAGAAGGGATCGCTTTAATTCCATCGTACATCGTTGCTAGTTTGCTACCGGCAACGGCTGTGTAACTGCCACCAATCGAAATTTTTTGCTTCGCTTGGTCGATGTTGAATCCGAACTGCAACTGATCGGTATCTTCGATCAGTTGTTCCAGTTGCTCGATTGCATTTTCCGCAGTCTCACGACTGGCTTCCGCATCAGGACCATTCTGCAGTGCCATCGCCTGCTCGAATCCCATTTTAAGTTGAGTTGTCAGCATGCCCCGTGTTTCAGCGGGGATCTGCTGCATTTTCATTCGAACGGCGATGTCGTACTTGTTTCCCATGCCTTCAAACAGAGCACTGGGATCTTTTGGTGCCAAAGCCAAGACGTCTTTGGCTGTGCCCATGACTGCCCAGTCACCTTTTTGTTGGATGTGAACCACGTTTGCACCAACAATGATTCTGAGTGTGCCATCTTTTTCTTCATCGTATGGGCCAGTCTGAGCCTCCAGTCGCTTCAGTACTGTTTTGATGTCGTTGGTAGGAAGTAATGCAAGTGGCTGCGGCATTCCGTTGACCATGGGGACGACCACGCCGATCGGGCGGGTCATGTCCAAGCCTTGCGTGAATGTGCCTGCAAGCAGGCCGAACATTCCACCAGCTTGAGCCTGTCCAGCGACCCCAGTGACGTAATTGATGTCTTGTGTCAGCTTGTTGACAGACCCGAGAGTCACAACAAGAACGGGTTCATTGGAAGCAGCATCGCTATCTTGAGCGGTTGCTTTAGGCAGCCATGAGTTGGGAGCCGACAGAAGGACACCCACGGCCATCGCGGAGGCCATCAAGCCACGGCGAATCAAACGATTCGAAAACACCATTGTAAAAACCTTCCTCTGGGAAGCAGTGACTGGCGGAGCAAAGGAGTCCACCGGGGTATTGGAATTTGACTGTTCGGGAATTCGAGTCTGCGAGCGGCGACAGGCGATCAAGACGCACTCAGATCACCGTCCGCTCGTTCAAGCTCGGATACTACTATGTACCTATGAACCGTTGTGACGGTTTCGGGACTCTTAGAAAAAAAGCCACTTTGACTTGGCGACAAGCAACACGGCCTGGGGCGCAGAAAGCCAAAGTTGTTGGCTAGTTTATATGAAAAACGGGCGATTGATCAGCCAATCTAAGCGACTAATTACCGTTTGGCTTAATCCAGCTTTCCGTGTCACACCGGTTTTTGGAATCACCCTCCTCAGAAGGGGGGCTATCTCTCGCGATAAACGATCCGACCCTTCGTGAGATCGTAGGGCGAAAGTTCTACTCGGACCTTATCGCCCGGAACGATGCGGATGAAGTGTTTTCGCATTCGGCCGGCCACATGTGCCATGACTTCGCTGCCTGTCTCCAGTTGCACGCGGAATCGAGTATTTGCCAATGCTTGTGTGACGGTTCCTTCGACCTCGAAGGCTTCTTCTTTATTTCCCAAAACCAAACCTCAAATCAGGAATCGCTCTCGATAGGTGAAACGAAATCACCAAGCCATCGGTTGTATCGATGTTCGAGAGAGTGGCAATGACACTGTTCACATCGGAATGGTCAAGCGTGAGCCACAAGTTCAACAATGAGCACAATATGCGCT
>NZGD01000200.1 GCA_002690925.1 Rhodopirellula sp. | reverse complement strand
CGTTTCACAAAACTGGCTCAAAGTCACTCTGCGATGCTGTCTGCGTCCTAGAGTTCAGAAGTTCCAATTCGTTGAGTTGCCGGAGGCTTTTGCATGTTTCGTATCTTGATAATCATTGTTGTCAGTTTCAGTGTTTTGCACTGCACGCAGGCGGATGCTCAACTATTTGGCCGACGTCACCAGTCCACACGAGGTGCGAAGATTCAGCGTTACGACAGCCGTCGGCAACCTGTGAAAGCGGAACAGAATTTTCGTTCTTACAGAACCTCCTCGGGTCTCAATATCAACATTGGAATTGGTACCTTTCCCGGCTACGGCTACGGCTACGGCTACTATTCCGGGTTCGGCAGCTTTGGATATTTCGACCCCTATCGCTTTGACGGTTATGGCTATGACCCTTACCGCTACGGTAGCTTTGAAGCGCCTGATCTTTTAAAAGACCCTTACTTTCGGGAGCGATACCGCTATGACAGTAAGTATCCCGGACGCTATCACGCACCGCGAATGCCGCTTACTTCGAATCCCATTGTGATAGAAGATCTGTATGGACTCAAAATTGTTGAACCGATCAATCGCAGTGGCACATCTATCTTGGCTGATTCTGGATCAGCAGATCGTCAATGGAGCAGTCTTACAAAGCAACTCGCCAGAGGTTTGGCTGTGAGTGAGTATGGTGAGGCGTGGCTCGAGTATCTTGGGCCTCGACAATTGCCATCGTTGATTGCTCGTGGAAAGATCGCAGAGTTGCAAGAGCTTATGTCTCACTACGACGGCGTGGTTGCAAATCCGGAACTTCAGTACATTACTGCGACACCGGGTTTCTCAGAAACAAGAGAGCTATTGAGGCGTTATCTCGCCCAGTCGGCTGGTGGCCTGAACGGTCGCGATAGCCGTGCCTTACCTTCGAGTGTTGAGCCTCCCTCGCCAGTGAAGCGTAATCAACCGGAAATCTTGCCAGTGCCCCAACCCTTGGCGGAACCAGAGCCAAGTTTGAACTCCGCGAACGGTGTTTGATTGAACTTTGGGTAGTCTGGTATCCACTTGCAGACGATCGTCTCCGATGTCAGGCCATGGAAAAACAGTGATAGGTCATTCCGGACATCTTGGATGATTCCGGAAAAATGAGCAGCTGCGCGACTAATTTTCCCTCAACTCGTGGTGCGTGCAGTCATCCGCATGAAGAGATTTCCGTCGCGTGGCTCAACACGATGACCACACTGAAAAAATCTGGATTTCAGCAACAGCGGGATTTGCTGCCTGCCACCAGAGCAACTGGTTTGGGTTGGTTCTATCTGAAAATGCCTATATGCGATGCTTTTCTGCTCACCAGCGATGATGATGTCACAAGCTGGTAAAATGGCGAGGTCATAAAATACTGGTGATCGGCAATTCGTCGATACACGGTGATTACTCGCAGCTGAGTTCAACTGAAGGGATCAGTTGCTTTTTCGACTGAACAGAAGCTGCATTAATTTTGGCAGTGGGTCTGGCTTAATTTGTCATGAGCTGGAAATTGGGGTTACATGTACATCACCGTTGAAGAACTCAGGGTTGATTGAGAACACTACACATGTTTTTTTCATCTTTCAGAATCTCAGCCGTTACTCGTGCCCGCATGGAACTGGAAAAGCAATTTGAAGGCCATGTCGGTATCGCAAGTGGGATCCTGAGCATGATCGTGACCACGGTATTTTTCTGCGGCAGCGATTCTTGCATCGCTCAGTCAGTCGTGAACCAGTCGCAACCGGTCGATGCGGCGATACTGGATGTGCATACATGGGGATTACTCAAAACCCATTGCGGAAGCTGCCACGGTGGCGAAGCGAACGAAGGAGAGATCAATTTTGATCTTTACGACTCGGTTCAGAAAGCTCGTGATAACATCGAGGTTTGGCTGAAGGTTCGTCAGGTTTTGAATAGCCGGCAAATGCCACCGCCAGAGGCGCCCCAACCCGACGACGCTGATCTGCTGCGATTGATTTCCTGGACAAACGCATTTTTAAAGGCTGAGGCGAAGTTGAAAGCAGGGGATCCAGGAGAGGTTTCATTGCGGCGTCTAAGCAATGCTGAATACGATTATGCAATTCGTGATTTGACAGGTCTGACCGCCCTGAACTCGACGCGGGATTTGCCTGTGGATGGTGCGGCCGGGGAAGGTTTTACGAACGTGGGAAGCGGACAGGCAATGTCGCCCTCACTGTTGCGCAAGTATTTGGATTCAGCGAAACGAGTAGCAGAGCATCTGGTGTTGTTACCTACGGGAATTGAGTTCAGTCCGTCAACCACCCAGCGTGACCGAACCAATGAAAAGTTGGCAGACATTCAAGCTTTCTACCGCCGTTACACTGCCGATGGGGGTGGTTCCGCAGTCGACTTGCAGGGCATCAAGTTTCAGACAAATCAGGGAGGTTTGTTGCCAATCAAGTTGTACCTTCAGAAGTTGCTTGAGAGTCGTGAGCTTTTGCAGGCAGGGGATGTCACGGTTGCCGCAGTCGCATCACAGACTGGTTTGAATCAGCGTTATCTTTCTGAGCTTTGGAATATGCTCGCTGGGACGGGATCAAATTCTTTTTTGATTGTTCAAATGCGAACTGCTTTCCAAAAGGCAACGGTTGACGAAGTTGATTCTTTATTGACCAAAATCAAGCAGGCTCAGAATGGATATTGGAAATTCAACACGATTGGACATATCGGTCGGCAAGGTGGACCCCAACGGTGGATGGAACCAGTAATCCCGGTGGTTGATGAGCAGGAATTGCGTTTGCCGTTGGCAAGAACAGATGAGGGTGAGCCGATTCGAGTGAGTTTGACAGCTCATGATCTTGGTGATGGAGATGCACAGGATTTTGTGGTTTGGGAAGAGCCCCGTCTGCTGCTGGAACCTGATGCTGGTGGCGGATTGGCTGCAATCATGTTACGGGATGTGAAAAGATTGAGTGCCAAGATACGCTCGATTCAGCAGCGAGAGTTGGCTCAGACCTCTCGGTATTTCAAGCGGATGCTGAAATCTCTTGAGCAACCAGTAACGTTACATCCAAATTCAGATAACGCGTTTGATACCGAAGGCTTGAACCGTGATTTGCTGACAAGTTGGTTTGCGTACGCTGGGCTGAAGCGTGAGGACACACGCAGGATCGAGGGGTTGTTTACGAGTCAAATGTCCAAGGTGCAGGGATATGATGCGATTAAAGGCTGGGGAGTTGCAGCTACTCCAAGCATGCTGACGAATCGTTCTGAAGAGAGCATCAGTTTTTTGACTCTGGCAATTCCACCTCGTGCAGTTGTGGTACATCCATCACCAACCAGTGCGGCCGTGGTTTCCTGGAAGAGTCCCGTTGCCGGGAACTTCGAATTGGACTGTTACATAGCAGATGCAGACAACAAGTGTGGGAACGGATCGGCTTGGAGAATCGAGCATCGTACCAAGTGGGGAACAAAGCTTGTTGCGGAAGGAGCCATGGACAATGGTGGTGGTGATCACTGGACCAGTACTCGGCCGCTGAGATTGGATCAGGGTGATGTGGTTGCGTTGATGATTCTTGCCAGAGACAAGAACCACAGTTGTGATACAACGCATGTGGAACTGAAGTTGGTGGAGAAGGAAGGGCTTGAGCGGAAATGGATTTTGAGTGAGCAGGTGGTTGATCGTGTACACGAAGGTAACCCCATTGCGGATACATTTGGCCATGCAGACGTGTGGCACTTTGGGCAAAGTGTTCCAGAGTCAGCCCTTCAGATACCAGACGGTTCAGCCTTGTCGGCATGGCGTAACCAAGCGATTTTGTTGACGGAAAAACCGGATGTTGACCAGCAGCGGGAACTGGCGAAGTTGGCCGATGAAATCCAGCGAGTTGTCACAACAAATGAGTACAAGACGCTTTCTGTTGCCGATCAGGAACTCCGCAAGCAGATTTTGGATTGGCGCGGCCCCTTGCGGTGGATCAGTCTGGGAAAGTCATCTTTCGAGGAAACAGATCAGCAAGCTTCGGGAGAAAAGAATGCATGGTCGTTTGGTTTGCACCCTGATGGCAGCAAGTTGCAACCCAACGATTTGTGTACTCACGGAACTTCAACCCTCCACTTTGATATTCCTGCTGAGTTCAAGGCAACTGAGTTGGTAACCAACGCGAAAATGCATGCAGCCAGTGGAGTTGAGGGGACTGTCCAGTTGCAGGTTCATGCCAATAGGGTTGAGGTTCCAGAGTTTGATTTTGGTGGCACGTTGCTGGTACACCCTGAGGGATTGAAAAGTGAGCAGATAAGGTCGTCGGTACGTTCGTTTGCAGCTTTTTTTCCTCCGGCATTATGTTATTCGCGAATTGTTCCTGTTGATGAGGTGGTGACCTTGAGGCTGTTTCACCGCGAAGACGATTATCTGTCGCGTTTAATGCTCAATCCGGCTGAGACACGCGAGTTGGATCGGCTGTGGAACGAATTGCTCTTCGTCAGCGATGAGCCGCTAAAGTTGGCGGTTTCTTTTGAGCAAATTGCTGAGTTCGCTACGCAGGATCGGCCTGATCTGGTTTCCGCATTTGAACCGTTGCGAGAGCCCATCAATCGTCGAGCGGATGACTTTAGAAAACGTAAAATAGCGTTGGAGTCATTGCAACTGATGGCTGTTCTTAGTTTTACAGAACGCGCTTGGAGGCAGCAACTTGAAGGGCCATCGCAACAGCGACTGATGGAATTTTACCGCCGCCGACGAGACGACGGGATGCAACATCCCGGCGCGCTGAAAGCCTTGATCGCTCGTGTGTTGACGGCACCTGAATTCCTTTACAAGCTGGAGTCGCCGCAATTGGGAACAGGACAATCTGATGTCAACGGAGAAGCATTAGCTTCAAGGCTCAGTTTCTTCCTGTGGTCTTCTGTGCCGGACTCGGAGTTGATGGAACTTGGCAGGCTCGGCAAATTGCATGACGAAAAAGTGATGAGGCAGCAGATGCAGCGGATGTTGAAGGATCCTCGTGCCAAACGGCTTGCCGAACAATTTGCCTGCCAGTGGTTGCACTTCCGGGACTTCGACCGGAATGATGATAAGAACGAAAAACTGTATCCACAGTTTGCGGCGTTGAGAACGAGCATGTATGGAGAGACCATCCGGTTTTTTCAGGACATGTTTCAGCACAATGGATCGATCCTCGACATGATCGATGCGGATCATACCTTTGTCGATCGGGCACTGGCAGAACATTATGGATTGGAGTGGGATCCAGACAAAAAGGTCAGTGGCGGGGTATCGAGTGACCTCCAATGGCAACGTGTCGAAGGCCCTCAGTTGAAAGGCCGCGGAGGTGTTCTAGGGATGGCGACCTTTCTGGCCAGTCAGGCGGGTGCATCGAGAACCAGTCCGATTCTTCGGGGAAATTGGATCTATGAGACTTTGCTTGGTCAGCATCTGCCGAGGCCACCTGCTGATGTCCCGTCGTTACCTGAAGCAGTCCCCGAGGGTCTGACATCCAGACAATTGATCGAGAAACACAGTTCTCTGGCTGCTTGTGCGAAATGTCATGTTCACATTGATGGGTTTGGTTTTGCACTGGAAGGCTATGATGCACTGGGCGGGTTGCGTGAAGTGGCGGTGGACACCGAGGCAACGTTGGCAGATGGACGGGTGATTGCGGGTTTAGAAGGTCTGCGGCATTATCTGCTTAACGAACGTCGTGAAGAGGTGGTCCGCCAGTTCTGTCGTAAATTGCTTGGCTTTGCACTTGGTCGTGAAGTGCTGTTGTCAGATGAACCGTTGCTGGATCAGATGCAAGTGGCACTGCGTGCAAGTGACTTTCGTTTTGAAATTGTGGTTCAAAAAATCGTCACCAGCCCGCAGTTCTGTCAGATTCGTGATCAGAGCAACGGTGTGCTACCACAATCATTCAACCACAGAGGGACGCTTGATGAACAGTAAAAACTTGTCGCGGCGCCGAGTACTTCGGGGGTTGGGTGTATCGATGGCACTTCCATGGATGGAGTCAACGACAGCGTGGGGTGATAAGACGGCACATCACAAGCCATCCGGAAATCCGTCAGACAACGCCGCTCCGGTACGAATGGCGGTGCTGTTTTCTGGGTGTGGCTATCACTCCAGAGAATGGTGGGCACGAGGCAGTGGAGCGGAGATGGAGGTTGGGAAAGTGCTTAAACCGATTGAGCCGTTTCGTGATCGAATGGTTTTCATCAATGGACTGCATAATGCAGAAGCGTTGAAAGGAAACATTCACAGTTCGCAGACTGGCAACTTGTTGTCGGGGTCGCCCTTGTCAGCAGGTGGAACCATTCGCTCGGGAACTAGCATGGACCAGATTGTTGCTCAGCGAATTGGGCGTCATACGAAACTGCCAAGTCTGGTTTTGGGGTGCGAGAAAGCCAACCCATCAGTACACAAGAATTATTCGATGCTATACAGCTCGCACATTTCGTGGAGTAGTCCGACTTCGCCTACTCCCTTGGAAGTTTATCCGGCTCTCGCCTTTGATCAGCTTTTCAAAGACGCTGCCAGTCGCGGTGATCAAAGCGTCATCGATGCAATTCTGCAGGATGCAAGTGATGTTCGTTATCGCATCAGTCATTCTGATCGACAGAAACTTGACGAATATTTAAGCTCGGTGCGGGAAGTCGAGAAACGCATTGAGCGAGCCGGTCAACAGGGTGAGTTGCAGGGCTGGCGACCCACATTGTCCGAGCCAAATCTGCCACGACCCGCCGATGGTTATCCTCAGGATATTGTTGAACACATGCGATTGATGTGTGACATCCTGGTTCTGGCGTTCCAGACTGATACGACGCGTGTTTGCACACTGAAATTGAACAATGATCACGGGACGTTACGGTTCCCCCACCTTGGTGTTGATTACATGATTCACCACCTGTTGTCTCATACGGATTCAGAAGACTGGTTGAAAGTGAATCAGTTTTTTCTTGAGCAGGTGGGCTACATTGCAAAACGTCTGGATTCCATTCAGGAGGGTGAACGCACTGCCTTGGACAATTCCATGATCATGCTGTGTTCAAGCATGCTGACCGGAAATCATGATGCCACGCGACTACCGGTGGTCATGCTCGGTTCGGCGGGTGGACAAATCAAAGGCGGTCAGAATCTGGATTACTCAGGCGAATCGAATCGGCAAATGTGCCGACTGTATCTGAGCATGATGGATAAAATGGGCGTCAAGTTGAGTCAGTTTGGTGATGCGACGGAACGTCTTCCCGAGGTCTAGAATCGCGAAGGTCATGTGTTGTTGGTAATAATGAAAACCAGTGTCAGAAGATGTTTGAAAGCTCAATGAATTTCCAGCTTCCTCATTCGATCTTCACGTGCATCGCACTCGTGATGCTTTGTTCACTGCCGTTTCGGGTTGCCGCCGTTGAGCCGGTCAAGGTTACAGATGAAGGCCGAGTGAGCAGTCTTCAAATGGCGGTGAAGCTTGGACAGGAAATTTTTCTGGATACAGGTTTATCACGCCCAGTGGGACAGGCATGTGTTTCCTGTCATCTTCCTTCAGCTGCGTTTGCAGATCCTCGTCCTGTTTCACTAGGTGCGATCAAGGGTCGCACAGGCAGACGTAACGCGCCATCGTTGATGTATGCCGCGTTGATTCCCAGCTTTGCGTACGAGGATTTATTCACGAAGGACGGAAGCGAAGTTTACGCTTATGAAGGCGGCTTGTTCCATGATGGCAGAGCCCGTGATTTGTTCGAACAGGTGCAGCAACCTTTTTTCGATCACAACGAAATGAATTTGTCTGGTCTCGCAGATCTTGCGAACCGATTGCGAGCCTCAGCTTATGCAGCTGAGTTTGAAGCGTGGATTGGTAAGGAGCGTTGGAATGATGATAGTCAATTAACCTACCATGCCTTTCGAGCATTGGTCGAGTTTCTCAAGGAGCCCATGTTTCGACCATTCGATGCCCGAATTGATGACTATCTGGCGGGAAATAAAGAGGCTCTGTCGACTGCTGAGCTTCGTGGCCTCGAGGTGTTTCGTGGCGGTGGCAAGTGTGCGGACTGTCACTTTTTGGAGCCAACGGTTTGGACACCGGCGCTGTTGAGTGATTTTGGATATGACAATCTGGGTGTGCCTTCCCGAGGCGAGAAAGATCCTGGGCTGGGTGCGAAAATTGGTGCTGAGGGAATGGGGCAATTTCGTGCACCCTCCCTACGAAATGTCGAGTTGACTGGACCTTACATGCATAATGGTTCTATCGCGACATTGCAGGAGGTAATGGAGTTCTACAACAGGAGAGATTTGGAAACTGAACGATGGGGTTCCACCGATTATCCGGAGACTGTGAATCGTGAAGACATGGGGAAGTTGAATCTGACGGATCAACAAGTCAAAGATCTTGTTGCCCTGATGAGTGCCTTTACTGATCGAAGCGTGAAGGAACAGAAATCTGGGCAGCGTTTTCCAAAAGCACCTGTAGGAATTCCTTCCACCACAGCCAAGCGACTTTATTTCCCTGACTGGACCCATCGCTTGCACCCAGCTTATCCCGGTCTGCCTGACGAGGTTCCCGTTTCAAAATCGGAACGTGCCAAGTAGGCCGCTGGTGGTTCTGTGAGGTGTGTCTGCTTCTGCATACGGACATGAATGTTCAGGGTTGTAATGCGTGACTGGCTGATTCACCGGCAGGTAACCCATCATCGGGCACTTTGTGAGTTGCCCCAGTCTGGCAATCAATGACGTCAAAACTGCCGATAACGAGGGAAGGTAATTGCATACGGGGAATCGACTTTGGAGGTGGCGGGGCTTTTTTTGAGTGTTTTTGCTTCGTAAATCCTTTGTCAGTAATCAGTTGCGTGAAAATTTGATGGAGATTAGAATAATGGACACGGTTCAGGCATCTGACCTATAAGCGTGTCCCACCAATTCCGCTTTGTATTGCCTTGAAAGTTTCCCGCGATGGCGGAGTCGAAGTCGTTTCTTAAGTGTTCGTCGACGACCGCGATCCCGTTGATGTTCCAAGTTTCCTGTCAGGTGTTTCGTTCACTGAGATCGAAGCGTCCACCTTGTTGAAAGATTGATCATGCTCAACCGAAGAAAGCTGCTCCAAGGTGTTGCCACCGGCGTTGGTGCTGCGTTCAGTTCGTCGCTTTCGGGTCAACAACTGTTTGCTTCTTCAAGTCCCGGGACCTCGGCCAAGCGTGTCATTTTCTTTATGCAGAATCAGGGTTTTGATCCTAAGACTTGCATTCCGGAAGGCATGAAGACGAGCGGTTCATTGGCAAAAGTAAAGCTGCCTGAACCGATCAGTGCTCTTGAGCCTTACAAGGAACGATTGCACATTATCAATGGCTTGCATGGGATGCATACCAGTCCATCGCATAGTGCATTTTTTGGTGCGTTGGGTGGTTACCGTGGTGGTGATGGTGTGCCACCAAGCGGATCGACGATTGACCATGAATTGGGCAAAGCGTTGCCGGAGACCTTGTTGCCTCATCTTTGCATTGGAATGGATTCGCTTGAGAACATGACTGCAAAGCCCACGCTCGCGACGTTGTCAGCCAGCGGTGCGGGTCAACCCATTTTCATGCATTCGAATCCGAATCATCTTTACCAGATGTTGTACGGCGGTATTTCTACAGGTGATATTCAGTTGCAGCATGAAGCCCGTTCAAATCTGTTCAATCAGATTGAACGCTTGGCTGCATCAAAAGGGCAATCGTTGCCAACGACTGACCAGCAGCGGTATGGTCAATACGTCCAGGGTTTTCAGGATGTCAACGGTTTGCGGGAACGTTTGGATACGGTTTCTGATCATTTGCGAAAATTTGCACCCGTAGTAGATGACCGATACACCAAGCCTGAGTTTGAGACCGATTGGCACGATGTTCTGTTGGATCTCGGTATTTCAGCTGTGACATCTGGGATCACCAATACGCTGACGATCGGTTCGGGGCGCGGCGAGATTTTCGGTTCCTGGAAGGGTGTCGGCGTTGAGCAGCAGGGTCACAATCTCGGCCATATGAACCAGCATGGAAATCCGATTTGGGTAAAAATTCGTCAGTACAACAGTCGTATGCTGGTGAGAATCATGCAGGCGTTGGAGAGTGTTCCTGAGGGGAATGGAACGATGATGGACAACACATTGATTGTCTACACCAGCAACAACGCGGACAAGCAGCACACTAACGGTGCGAATTGGCCTGTCATGTTGCTTGGTAATTGCGACGGTGCCTTCAAGACCGGGTGTTTTACTCAATTGAATGGTAAACGCCCCATCAATGCGCTTTACACATCGATCCTGCGTGCGGCTGGACAGAATGTTGATCGCTTCAACATGAGCGAACAACTTGCTAAGAAATTTGATACTGATAGCGGTCCCGTCAAAGAACTGATGATATGAGTAAGCTCAATGTGGTGTGGGTGTTAACGTTGTTGTGGAGTCTGGTGTCCATGGCACACGGCGAGACTTACACGCCAGGCAAGGAAGTCAATGAAGACTACAAGAGTTTTGCCGAGCCGTTTTTAGCGACGCACTGTGGAGATTGTCATGGTGAGACGGATCCCGAAGGCAATCTCTCGCTGACTGATTTGGGCCCCGTCGACGAAGTCAATTCTGCGGTTTGGAAAAGTGTTTGGGCTCAGGTTGCGCTGAAAGAAATGCCACCACGGGATGCGTCTGACGTTGGGGTCGTGGAACGGTTGCGGTTTTCAGATTGGATTGTTGGCGAACTCAAGCGAGTGATGCGTGACAAAGGTGGTTTTCGGGCTCATCTTGATCCCGACAAAGGTAACTTTGTGGATCACGATCTGTTGTTTGGATCGCTGCCGGCGGATATCAAACTCATGCCGACTTCGTCTCCGGCAAGAATCTGGCGTGTGACTCCTCAGGAGCACATGACCCGCCTGAATGCGTTGATCAATCAAGAACCGGAATTTGATCCAGAGAAGCCTGGGCTGCGGACTCAGGGTGATGTTGTACCTACCAATCACGGTGGCGAACTTAAAATCTATTTTGGTACTGATCGCATCATCAAGTGGCAGGGTGGCACGGTGGCCTATGCTACCGCAGTCAAGAGTACTCCGGCCATTCTTTCCTCGGCTCGAGCACATGGACTGGAGAATTACCCAGACTTCTATACGGTCAACAGTGCTGAGGCGACTCAAATACTGGGTGTTGCCGGAGATGTCATTCGGTACATGGCTCGGGGGCCTCTGAGTATCGCCAAGCCGTATCAGATTACGGATGATCCAAATTCGATCGAAGACAAAATGCAAGGTGATCTTCGTGGGCTACCGACAAGTATTGTTTACAGCACCAAAGTGATGCGTCCTATGACGCCGATTCACACGTTGTTTGAAGCCAATGAAGTGACTGATGAAGGTACACGTGAGGCGGTTCGTTTCCTGTTTGAGGCATTGTGTTTTCGTCCACCAAACAAACAGGAAGAAGATGAGTATTTCAATATCGTGAAACAAACGGTCGACAAAATTGGCAAGGATGAGGGGATGGTGCTTGGGCTGTCTTCGATTTTCCTGGATCGCGACGCGTTGTTCAGACCAGAGTTGGTTGAGAGTGGCCAAACTGATGGTCATGGTCGCGTCATGTTGCAGGATTGGGAACTGGGTTTGGCAGTCAATCACGCTTTGCGGTATTTGCAACCGGACGACCAGTTGCGCGGTGCCATCCTTGGTGGACGTATGCGAAGCAAAGCAGATGTAAAGCGTGAAGTGGAAAGGATTTTGTCCGACGACAGTATTCGCAAACCTCGTATCCTGCGGTTCTTTCGAGACTATTTTGATTACGATCTGGCTGGTTACATTTGCAAAGACACCAAAGCACTCAGCGATACGGGCGCGTCTGCGGGTACGTCTCACTACAGAGCAATGTTCGACGGAACAGCGAGTACTGACCGTTTGGTTGAGTTGATCCTTGAAGAAGACAAAGATGTCCTCAAAGAGTTGCTGACTACGAGTAAGGTGGTGGCTAACCGGGGAGACGGCATTTACTTTGGTCAACGACGTACGAGAGACGAAGAGAAGGCTTCGGTCGAGCAGGCCAAGAAACTGGCGGCAGAATTAGCCGCTAAAGAGGCTGCAGAAAAAGCGGCATGGCTGGAGGCGAATCCTGGCAAGAAGCCACCAAAACAGAAGAAAAAAAGGGCTCCCAAGGTCAACCATAAAGTTGCTGAGGCCAAGCTTGGCGGATCGAAAATCTATGCTCGTGTCAGTCGTCGGAGTTTCGGGGCTGGCACCATGAAACCCGATCGTGTTCTGGCGGAGGCACCCCTGGAACAACGTCGGGGTATGCTCACACATCCCACGTGGCTCGTCTCTCACTCGGACGCTATGGATAATCATGCAATCCGCCGAGGTCGATGGATCCGCGAGAGATTACTGGGGGGAGGCATTCCAGACGTACCCATCACGGTGGATGCCATGCTGCCTGATGAGCCAGGCAAGACGTTGCGTGATCGCATGAAGGTAACACGGGAAGCATATTGTTGGACCTGCCATAAGAAAATGGATCCGCTGGGCTTGCCATTTGAAATGTACAATCATGCTGGGCTTTACCGGACGACGGAACTGAATCAGCCAGTGGATACGACGGGTGAGATCATTGATTCCGGGGACCCATCGCTCGATGGCAAAGTTGCAAACGCGGTTGAATTGATTGAAAGGTTGGCCGGAAGTGAACGCGCAGAGCAAGTGTTTGTTCGCCATGCTTTCCGTTTCTGGATGGGGAGAAACGAAAATCTCAATGATGCTCCCGTCTTGCAGGAAGCGCACCGAGCCTACAGCGAGAGCGGTGGCAGCATGAAGGCTTTGATCGTTTCGCTTTTAACATCTGATGCCTTTCTATATCGCACCCGACCGGACAAGGCTGACCATTGAAAGTCGATGAATGGATTCGATTCATCGCGGGTTCTTCAGCGGATTTCTCATGTCAGTGAGCTGGTGTAGACTGCAGGCAGACACCTGTGGAGGTAGCTCTACCGTTGGGAGAGATCCCATTAGTTAACTATGAAATTATGTTTTTCCGGTGGCGATGTAGTCTGACTGGCGGCTATCCCGTCCACGCCTCCCGTACCTGAGTGGCATCGCCTACCATCTGGCCTTGGGTAATCAGGACGACTTCAGGATTGGTGGAATGAAAATAATGAGAAATCTGTTTCTCTGGGCCATTCGATTTGTTGGATTGGTTGGCTTTGTAGCCGCTGCTGCGGGAGGATTGCGTGTGTTCAATTATGGAAGAGAATTCGCAGGACAGTTCTCTCTTGCTGCTGGAATGATTTTGATGTGCGGTGCTTTTACTGTGAGTCGCTTGATGCAACCTCGAGATTAACTTGCTTGGTTGATGTTGTAACAGGGAATCCGCTGGCGTTTGAGAGTCCCCCGACAAAGGGCGGTTTAGATCGCTGGCCCTCAGGAATTCTGCAGAAGTTCCAACCTGATTGAGTCAGCTGTTAATCACCGCCGGAATTCGATCGGTATCTTTGCCCGTAGACGGCTACCCAGGATGCTTGCTTCAGCGGGTTGGATTTTCATACCAGAAGACGCCAAGATCGTGGATTTCTTCGCAGGTGATCAGGTCCAAATCTCCATCCGCATCCACATCCATCATTTCGAGTCGATCAAATTTCCGACCTCGCTGATCACTGATGGCATGGTCCACCCAACTGTTGATCCCATTCTCTTTCCACGCTACAGCAACCATGTTGTTCTCTTCTCGCTGTGCTTCAGCTGTAGTGATGATATCGGGTCGATGATCTCCATTTACATCAGCAATTGCAACGCCTTTTCCTGCCTTTAACCCGAAGGGTAACGCCAAGATTTTTTCGGTCCAATTGCCGTTTGTGTCAGCTTTGCAGCAGAGTAATTCCCCGGTCAGGGTGGCACAAATGATGGTCGGTTTCGGATCATCGGTCGACAGTTTGCCGCTGGTCAGGAACATGACTTGCTTGCCTTGTCCACCTATCAGCTGACGTTTCCATTCCGCAGAAGAGTTGCCTGGGTTTTCGAGCCAGTAGATGCCAGCTTGCTTGCCGAATCGATCTGAATACAGGATGTCCGGCAAATTATCCGCGTTCAGGTCAACCGATTGGATCGACATGATCCAACTCGCTTTCGCAAGCGTGTGCAATTTCCAGGCAGTCATGTCTCTGGAATTTGGAGGATTTTCCAGCCACCCTATCATGGCATTTGTGTTTTTAGAACCAATGACGAGATCTACTTTGCCATCCCGATTCATGTCCATTGGCAAGGCGAACATCCAGCGACGACCAGTTGATTCTGGAAATGCATCCGTCTTCCATGATTCGGTCCGGAGATACTCCCTAGGTGACGCAGGGGCCCAGTGAACAAATACGTTGTTGATTTTACCCTCAGCGCAGGATACGACATCGATTGCTCCGTCATTATCCAAGTCGACTGAGACTGCATCCTCAACACCTTTGATAGAACCCACCGTAACCGATGGCCATTGCTTGTGTACCTGCTTAGGCTCTGGGTTCAGATAGACCACGACTGCACCACCTTCTTCCCAGCCCGTAGTGATATCAAGACGTCCGTCACCATTGACGTCAAGCATTCGCACACCGTCAGCACCACGCTTGCCGGCGACACGGTCACTCGAATCGATGGTGTGGCGTTTCCATGTTTCGGCGATAGCTGTGGAGCGATCGAGGCTTGCCAGCCCTGTGATGATAAGACAGAGCAGGGCATATCGGTTGCGCATGGGATTTCCATCCAACTTGAGAGGTCCACCTTCAAAATACCCGATCATCATAAGCTAAGTATGTGGTACGAAGTATTCCATAAGAAATGGCGGTTACTAGTGCAACGTTGCGGAGACCTTGGTTGGAGAAGGTTGGATTTACATTCGAACAGAAAATCTCTGTGGGTGATGATCAGGCATCGAGACAGCGAACAATCAACATTACGTCGCGAGTAAATGGAAGGTCACCTGATGGTTTTGCAGGGTTGTGTATGACCATGCGAACAGAGTTGAAAGAGAGCTGGAAAAGCGATGGAGCGGAAGTTGATCGGCTATAGTCAACCGCCATGACCTCTTTTTTCAGGTGTGCGATTCTGCAGAGCAGCTTGATTGTGGTGGTATTGGTCTGAAACTCTTTAGAATCATGGAATTCGTCTTCAAAAGTATTTTTAACATGGAATTTAATGTGTTACTAAAAACTGCACGGGTCATTTTCCTAATCTTCGTGTTCGGTATTGTGGTTGACGAGACGTCAGCTGACTCGCCAAATATTGTTTTGATTTACGCAGATGATCTCGGGTTTGGAGACGTGCAATGTTACAACCCGACCCGGGGAAAAATTTCAACGCCTCATATCGACCGATTGGCGTCGGAGGGAATGAGATTCACTGATGCGCATTCTTCGTCAGGTGTCTGTTCACCTTCGCGGTACACCATCCTGACTGGTCGCTACCACTGGCGATCTCGATTGCAATCCGGCATTGTTGGATTGTGGGGTAATCCGCTCATTGCACCTGAACGACTCACGATTGGTGGTTTGGCCAAACAGCAGGGTTATGACACGATTGCGATTGGCAAGTGGCATTTGGGATGGTCATGGCCGATCCCACAGGAACGTTCCAGACAATTCAAGGCTGGTCCCAGTGGTAAAGAGGTCAATCGTGAAACGCTGGCCGTATGGCGTGAAGTTTTTTCGCAGCCGATCCAAGGCGGTCCAACAGCAGTGGGTTTTGACCAATACTTTGGAACGGATGTCCCCAATTGGCCTCCGTATTGTTTCATTGAAAATGAACACACCGTTGGAATTCCGACGCAGTATTTGTCTCAATCACTGCTCGGGAATAATCAGGCGAGTAAACAGGGGCCCGCTTTGAAAGACTGGACGCTCGAGCCAATTTTGCCAGCACTTGGAAACCGTGCAGAAAAATACATTCAATCGCGAGCGAAGTCCAACACACCCTTTCTCCTGTACATGCCTTTGACGTCACCTCACACTCCGCTGTCTGTGAATGAAGCGTGGAAAGGAAAGAGTGGGCTCGGTTTGTATGCAGATTTTGTGATGGAAACGGATGCCATTGTGGGTCAGGTGGTCGATGCGCTCGATCAAGCAGGGTTAGCAGACAGCACGTTGGTGCTTTTCACCAGTGATAACGGTTGTGCTCCGTACATTGGCGTTTCGAAGTTGGAGGAGCAAGGGCATTATCCCAGCGGACCGCTTCGAGGCTACAAAGCAGACGCGTGGGAAGGAGGACACCGTGTTCCTTTTATTGTGCGGTGGCCGGGACAAGTAGAACCAGGCAGTGTTTGTCGCCAACTGGTTCATCAGGCAGACTTGATGGCAACTTTGGCCGATGTTACTGATGCAAGTTTAACGATGGATCAAGCAGAAGACAGCTTCAGCATTCTGCCGCTGTTGCAGGGCCACGACACTCCGATTCGGGCCACTTCCATCAGTTGCTCAATTCGGGGGGTGCCCAGTCTTCGTGATGGAGTGTGGAAATACATCGCAGCACCCGGTTCGGGCGGATGGGGCAAGGGGGGAGATCAAAGTCAGTCTGTGCAGTTGTATAACCTTGCGGAAGATCTTGGGGAGACGCGTAATCTGGCAGATAGTCATCCTGACAAGCTTGACCAAATGCAGGGTTTGTTGGAAAAGCTGATCACAAATGGAAGAACTACACCGGGGCCCAAGCAGGGCAATGATGTTCCTGTGAGAAGGTATCCAGCGAAACGGTAAGACGTGCTTTTCATGTCCAAAATGAATAGACTTGCACAGGACCTGCAGCCGTCGGTCAGTTATGATGGGGTCAAGCACCGTTTACGTTGCTCGCTGCCCGCCGTGAAATCAGATCCCACCTCAACGATGATTATTTGGCTGACGATGATGTTACGCCCATCGCTCATGACGCTCGTTTTGATTTCCAGTTTTCACTGGTCTCTTGGTTTTCAGTTGGCTGCCGCTGCAGGTGATCTGACTTACGAGCAGCACATCCGCCCGATTTTTCGTGCACACTGTTTCGATTGTCATGGAGCGACTGAGGAACTGGAAGGTGAGTTGGATTTGCGGCAGGTCCGGTTGATGAAGCAAGGTGGATCCAGTGGGCCAGCGATTGAGTTGGGCAAGCCTGCGAGCAGTTTGGTGTTGACCAGAGTGGAAGCAGGTGAGATGCCGCCCGGAGAGGTGAAGGTATCCCGGGAAGAGATTGAAATTCTAAGACGGTGGATTGAGCAGGGGGCGGCCACTGCTCGCCCGGAAGCCGACACAATCGAAACCGGCTTGGGTGTCACTCCTGAGGAACGAGCTCATTGGGCTTATCAACCGATTCGTGACAAGATTGCTGTTCCGCAAGGAGTGGCTTCCGAGCGTGACGGTTTGCACCGCAATGGCATCGATTTGTTGGTGCAGTGGCGGATTAAAGAGAATGGACGCGGTGAAATATCAGCTGAGGCAGATCGTCCAACACTCATCAAGCGTGCTTACTTTGATCTACTCGGTCTGCCACCTGCTCCGGAACAGCTCACTCGATGGGTTCAGGACCCCAGAGCCGATTGGTACGAACATTTGCTGACTCATTTGTTGGGCATGCCGGCGTACGGCGAACGCTGGGGCCGGCATTGGTTGGACATCGCCGGGTACGCTGATTCGGAAGGTTACACGGTGAAAGATGCAGAACGCCCGTGGGCATGGAAGTACCGTGATTGGGTGATTCGTGCTTTGAACCAGGACAAGCCGTTTGACCAGTTCATCACAGAACAGCTTGCGGGTGATGAATTGGCTGGGCCCATTGATGGTGATTTGACGGAAAGACAAATCGAGTTGTTAACAGCAACTGGATATTTGCGCATGGCTGCAGATGGGACAGGCAGTGGAGCCAATGACGAGGCAGCGCGTAACCAGGTGATGACCGATACACTAAAAATTGTGGGGACGTCACTGTTTGGCCTGAGTGTTCAATGTGCGCAATGTCACGATCATCGCTATGATCCCATTCCACAGTCAGACTATTATGCTCTGCGGGCGATTTTTGAACCGGCTTTGGATTGGAAGGCCTGGAAGACTCCCAACGCCCGTCGGGTATCACTTTACACGAGTGCTGATCGAGCCCTAGCAGCCGACATTGAATCGGAGGCAAAGAAAGTTGCTGACCAAAAAGCTGCCAAGCTGGCGGAGTTCATGAAGCAGGCCTTGGACGAGGAGCTTGAAAAATACGATGAGCCGCTGCGAAGTGAGTTGCGAGCTGCCTACGAGACTTCGACCAAGGATCGAACACCGGCACAGACGCAAGTCTTGAAAGCCAATCCCAGCGTGAACATCTCATCGGGAAACTTATATCAGTACATTCCCGACTCGAAGCCAAAACTTGCTGCTTTTGACGAGGAGATCAAGAAGATCCGCTCAGCCAAACCGGTTGAGCAGTTCATTCGTGCCCTGGTTGAACCTGCCAGTCATG
>NZGD01000199.1 GCA_002690925.1 Rhodopirellula sp. | reverse complement strand
TCTTCGGCCGGAACGTGGCCTTCAATGACGTAGTCGCCGATAAAGGCGGTGTGGCAGCTACCCAGACCGGCGATCAGACCGGCATCGGCCTTGATCCTGCCCATGTCGTTGGTGTTGGTCGCCTCCACCTCGAAGCCATTTTCTTCCAGGTGATCAATCCAGTCACCGCAGCAGCCGCAGGTTGGGGATTTGTAAACGTGTATGCTCTGGGCTGCACCGGCTGCCAGCGCCGTGGTGCTGAATCCCAGGGCTGCCATCAGGCCAAAAGCCAGGGTGTGTTTTTTCATGGCGAATACCTCAGTGGTGATGTTCATGCTCATTGGAGCCTGTGTCGTCAGAACCGGAAAGCCAGAACCACCAGACGATGGCTGCCATCAGGGCAAGACCTCCGACGTTGACCAGTAGTGTTTCCATCAGTTCCGCTCCTGTTGCTCTTTCGGATCACTATTGCTGTCGCTCCGTTCCGGACGGTGACTGGTTCGGAACAACCTCAAACGGTTGGCGTTCGAAACCACCGTCACCGAAGACAGGGACATGGCAGCGCCGGCCAGAATCGGGCTCATCAGTATTCCCCAGACCGGGTAGAGCAGGCCGGCGGCCACCGGAATACCCATGGTGTTGTATACGAACGCACCGAACAGGTTCTGGTGAATGTTTTTTACGGTGGCCCGGGAGATCTCGATGGCATCGGGCACGCCGTGTAGCGAACCCCGCATCAGGGTGATGCCTGCGCTCTCAATGGCAACATCCGTTCCGGTGCCAATGGCAAAGCCGACGTCCGCCGCCGCCAGGGCCGGGGCGTCGTTGATGCCATCGCCGACCATAGCAACAACGTGGCCTTTGCCGCGCATTTCGCTGACTACCTCGGCCTTGTCTTCAGGAAGAACTTCCGCGCGATAGTCATCGATACCGGCTTTTTTGGCGATTGCCCTTGCAGTGGCGTCGACATCGCCGGTGACCATCATTACCTTGATCCCAGCTTCGTGGAGTCGCTGGATAGCGGCCTTGGAGTCCGGTTTGATCGCATCGGCTACCCCAATGACGCCGAGGGCCTCGTTGCCCAAAGCCAGGAACAGTGGGGTTCCGGCTTCTTCGGTAATAGCGTGTGCGGCGTCGGTCAGGTCGTCCAGTGGAATACCCTGCTCTTCGATCCAGCGCCGGTTGCCCAGGTAGAGAGGTTTGTCGTTGAATTCGCCTTGCACGCCTTTACCATTCAGGGCTTCAAAATCGGTCACTTTCTTGGGCTCAACGTTTTTCTCTTTGGCCTTCTCCAGGATGGCCTCCGCCAGGGGATGCTCGGAGTGTTGTTCCAGCCCGGCCGCCAGGGCCAGCAGCCGCTGCTCATCTCCGTCGATGGCATGAACCCGGGTGACAGCAGGATGGCCTTCGGTGATGGTGCCGGTTTTATCCAGTATGACCAGGTCCAGCTTGCCGGCGGTTTGCAGGGCATCGCCCTGACGAATCAGCGCGCCGTACTCCGCAGCCTTGCCAACTCCGACCATCACCGACATCGGGGTCGCCAGGCCCAGGGCACAGGGGCAGGCGATAATCAGCACCGTGGTGGCTGCCACCATCATGTGAACCACGGCCGGTTCCGGCCCAACGTTGTACCAGACCAGCGCCGCGACTACCGCAATCAGCATCACGGTGGGCACAAACACCGACGAAATCTTGTCGGCAAGCCGCCCGATAGCCGGTTTGGAGCCCTGGGCTTTTTTCACCAGCTTGATGATCTGCGCCAGCGCAGTTTCACTGCCTACCCGGGTGGCCTCATAGATAATTGAACCATGAGTATTCAGGGTGCCGGCAGAAACCTCATCGCCTTCGGACTTGCTCACCGGCATGGGCTCACCCGTGAGCATGCTCTCGTCAATGCGGCTGGAGCCTTCGGCGATGACACCATCGACCGGCAATTTCTCCCCCGGCCTTACCCGAATATGGTCGCCCTTGCGAACCTCCTCGACCGGAAGATCCTGCTCTTCACCATCGCGAATCACCCGCGCCGTTTTTGCCCGCAGGTCCAGCAACCGGCGGACCGCCTCTGAGGTCTTGCCTTTGGCCCGAAGCTCCAGCGCCTGACCCAGATTGATAAGGCCGATAATCATCGCCGACGCCTCAAAGTAGACATGGCGTGCCATCTCCGGGAGCGCACCGGGAATACTCGCCACGACAATGGAATAGAGCCAGGCGGTGCCGGTACCCAGGGCAATCAGGGTGTCCATGTTGGCGTTGTGGTGACGGAACGCCTTCCAGGCACCGGTGTAGAAATGCCCGCCGGTGGCGGCCATCACGATCAGTGTCAACAGACCCAGTCCGAGCCAGGTGCCCTGGTTGGCGTCCGTCACCATCATGGTTCCGAAGCCCATACCCCAGACCATCAACCCAAGCCCCAGGCCCAGACTCACCGCCATCTTTATCAGCAGTGTCTTGTACTGTCTCCGGTCTTCCTCCTGCTTGCGATCGTCCGCTTCGTCCGCGTCCTCGATCACACTGGCGCCATAACCGGCACTCTCAACCGCCTTCACCAGCGCCTCGGGATCAGCATCCCCCGTGGCGGTGGCGGTGTTGTCTGCCAGGTTCATATGCGCATGGCTGATCCCGGAAACCGACATCAGGGCCTTTTCAATCGTATTGACACAAGAAGCACAGGTCGCACCTGTCACCGAAAGATGAATCTGCTCATCCGCTCCGGTTGTCGCGTCAGAGCTGGCAGGTGCCGAACGTTCACCGGTTGCCCGGTCTTCGGCGCTGTCGTTGGAGTGACCCTTATCCTGATGGGCTGGAGAACAGCAACTGCCCGGCTTGGCGTCTTCTTCAAAAGGCTCAGCCGGGTAACCAGTCTCGGTAACAATACGCGCGGCCTCAGAGGCATCCACTCCCTCCGGCAAGGCCACGGTCTGTTTTTCCAGATCGACGTCAACCAGCCCGGTATCACCGGTCAACGGCTCCAGGGCGTTACGAATCTTCTTCGCACAGCCCTGGCACGAAGCTCCGGAAATGCTGAGGGTTGTTTGTAGAACAGGTGTATCAGTCATCCAGAATCACCCCTCGTTCTGTTCGTTTGCCCCGCAACAGGGCGCCGGATCATCCCAGTGTTCGATCAGCCGGCAAATGGTATGACCATCCGGCGTACCATCCGGCATGTCCTGCCAGGCCGCCAGCGCAGCGGTCATTCGCTTGCGAAGCTGCTGCAATTCCCGAATCTCCCGCTCAACTTCTGCCAGCCGGTGTTGAAACACATCCCGAACCATCGGACACGGCGAATGATGGTCGTCCGCCTGATTCAGAATCTGCCGAATTTCAGGCAACGAAAATCCCAGCTGACGGGCCTTACGGGCAAAGCGAAGCCGTCGAAGATCCTCGGTATCGTATTGCTGGTAGTTGTTGTCCGGGTTACGGGTAGGTTTGAGCAGTTCTTCCCGGGTGTAGAAACGCACCGTATCCGGATTAACACCAGCGGCTTTTGCAATTTCTTTTACTTTCATCGTCTTGTGCTCAACTTGCCAAAGATCATGGCGTCAGGAACCAGAGACTGAAGTCAGCACGGCAAACTCCAAACCAATAAGACTAGACTAGAACCTGTGAGCAACTCACAGGTCAAAGGTTTTTTCGGGTAATAGAGAATGAGGGAGATGTCAGTCCAATTTGAGTCGGATCCCAGATCTCGTGACGTTCGGGACCTGTAAACTGATGCATTAACAATCTTTATATCCGCTTTTGGGAGAGGCTTAACTGAAGCTTGCCAAGCTAAGGTGTGATTCAAAGCCGCTCGTCCTCGAATTCAAAGAGAGAACATTCGGCGGATCCTTTCAAAGTGGCTTCGGGCATTTCGGGGCAAGTTTAAACTGCAAAGCGCTGCTGGATATGTCCACGAACAAATCGAAGCCAACCCCTTTGCTTGGCATTTTGTATCGGTGGTTTAAAGAAATTAACGGTTTGGCGTCGTCAGAATTCCGGGTGATCTTACCGGCATGGCAGAGAATTCTTCCCTTCTTCTGTTTCTAACGAGATTTATCTTTTGTTGTTCGTAACAAATACGCTCCCGGCTCACTCTCTACCATGGAGATGCACTTGGTAGCTCGATACTGAATACGACCGTTCGACTTGTACGTCCGTGCAAAACCTCACGGTAAGCGCTTTGCTGTTATGCGCCTGTTCAGTGGTCGGAAAACAGAAAGTCAGTATCTTTCTTTGATGAGTGGCTCGGCTGAGAGGTGGGGCTTGCTTGGATATGCCGTGAGTTGGAAAGCGCGTGCATGTTGTTTTGGGTGGAGGCTGCTGTGGCAATTTCTCAGATTCAATCGCTGGCTGATTTGGGTGATATTGTTTTTCGAAATCAGCTTGTTTTGCTGAGATTTTATGTTGCTTGTGGTCAGCAAAGTGATCAACAGAATTCTGTATTGGCAGCGCTCCAGAACAGTGGGTTGGTCGATCAGATCGTCGAAATAGATGTCGAAGCGTCGATAGAGCTTGCTTTTAAGTTCTTCATTAAATCGGTTCCGACATTGGTGCTATTACAGGGAAATGAGGTATTGGGGTACGCAGATGGAGAGCAATCAGAGACGGCTCTCGCCAGCTGGGTGCGGAGTTTTTAAATGTAGTTTTTCTGTTAGGAGGTTTGGGCTTAGCACAGTGTCAGCCCTTTGCCGGGCGGAAGTTCGCCCGGCTTTTTTTTAGGAAATTTTTATCAGGTAGTTTGGCAAAGAAGGCTCTGGGATAACGGATAGGGACTTCATCCTTTCCAAAGTCCTGGTTTCTGCGTTGAGCAAATGATCATGAAGATGCTCTGAAGCTTCAGAGTGCTTCCCGGCGATCAGCGACTCGATAATAGTAAGGTGCTCGCGAAGGCCAGGTTTTTCAACTGACGCCCTTACTGCGTCGCTAAAAACCAGCCCGACAACCAGAGGCGTTAAGCTTTGGTTGATAAATTTGGCGATTTTTTTATTCGGGTTGAATGAGTGGCATCGCTGATGAAGGTCAGCTTCAATGGTCTCCAAAAGACTCGGATTCTTGTCCTCAGGGGTTCGCGCAAGTGCTTCCTGGAGGCGAAGTTTCATGTGCTCAAGGAGTTCCACCGGAATCAAGGGTCCGCAGGTTTCAAGGGAGTAAGGCTCTAACAGCCGTCTTGTTTCAAAATCCTGCTTTACATCCCGAGCCGTGAGCGGCCCGGTAATCCAGTGTCCGGTACTGTCTTTTCCAACAAGCCCTTCGTCCATCAGTTTGCCGAGAATTTCTCTGGAGATTGTCCTGCTGACTCCAAAATGCTGGGAATGTTTTTCAGAGCGTATCCTGAATTGGCCAAACGTCATAGCGATTGAGGTGGACCTTTTAGTCGCTCTGTAAACATCGTCAATAATACTAGCCTCTGCGGGAGCGCTAGTCTGGGCTTCGTCGTCCAAACCAAGCGTCTCTGGGCGAATCTCCTCCCTCAGGATGATGTCAGAGTTGTCGGTTTTGTAGCCTCTGCCTTCGAACTTAAACAGCTTGCCTTCTTCATGCAGCTCGGCCAGGGCGCGCCTTACCGGGGCTCGACTTGTTTTGAAGATCTCAGCGATTGGTCTCTCGAGAATAACCTGTCCTTCCGGAAAAGCTCTCCTTTCAAGCGCCGCCGCCAGTGCGTCCTTGATGACCTCAAAATTCGGTTTTTTCCCACTAGCCCTTTGTTTTGCCAATGCCTTTTTCCTCCCGAAACGCTTGTCGGAGCATAGCGACTTTGCACTGTAATGCAAATTGGACCTAACAGAGCCTTGCTAATCACAAATAGGTATTGTATCCAATAGTCATTTTCAGCTATCTTTCAAAAATAGAACAATACCTGGAAGGCAATTGTGATGAGAATTAGCGAAATTCTTCGTGAGGGGGCCCTAAGAAGTCGAATTGAGGCTCTTAGCTTTGGGATGAGATCAGGTCGATTAAGTCCGGTCGATGTCTTTAGGGAAACTCGGTTTAAACAGGGGTATTCCAAGAACCAGGGGATCCTGGTGGAGCCTCTGGGCGAAACTTCTCTGGCCCAAGCTCGCTCCAGTGAAAAAAGGTATCTGAATGATGAGCAATTTGGATTGCTCGACGGCATTCCTTTTGGAGTAAAAGATCTTATCGATGTTGAAGGGTGCACTACCTCTCGCGGTTCTCTTCTATACAGGAACGCGCCGCCAGCAAAAAGAAATGCCGAGGCCGTCGAAAGACTTGGTTTTCAGGGAATGGTCTTCGGCGGGAAGACAAATCTGTCCGAGTTGGCGTTTTCTGGAGTTGGGACAAACGACTTATTTGGCAGTCCCATTAATCCACGAGCAACTACCGGGAAATACATCACAGGCGGTTCGTCTTCGGGAAGTGCCGCAGGTGTCGCCTCCGGACTGTGGCCCGTGTCACTGGGTACGGATACCTCGGGATCGTCCCGGATCCCCGCTGCGTTTTGTGGCGTCGTCGGATTCAAGCCATCGTTCGATAGGTATCCCCTAAGGGGAGTGGCCCCTCTGGCCCCCTCCCTGGATCATTTGGGCATAAATGCTCTTACAGTACAGGACTGCATCATTCTGGATCAGGCCCTGAGAGGTCTGGCCCCCATACCGAAGTTTCGAATGCTCTCCGAGCAAACCGAGTTTCTGGTGCCACGGAATAAATCGATCCAGCCACGTGATCCGCACATCAAAGACAATTTCGATAAAACCCTGGATCTGTTGTCCAACCTTGGGTTCGAGATTCACGAAGTTGATTTTTCACCCTACGCCGAAGTTGACCGGCTCTTCGAAATACATGGAAGCCTGGTCGCCCATGAGGCCGCCCAGCAGTACGAAGCATTATTTGAGAATGGACTGACCTCATATATCGACCCGAAGATTTTGCAGAGACTGAAAGAGGGAACGTTACTCAATCGGAAGAGCTATGCACTCTTGCAGAAGATAAGAAGAAACCTGCGAGCGGAGCTGTCTTCCAGTATTGGTAACAAGATCCTTCTCCAGCCGACAGTAAAAATTCTACCGCCTGCTATTGAATCGGTGCTAAAGGGCGTCGAGGAATTCAAGGCGTTCAACAAACTCATCCTCGGCAACACGATGTACGCGAATTACCTTGGGATGCCAGCGATAGCCATTCCGAATGGCCACGCCCCCAATGGGTTTTCGACGTCTATTCAGTTGTCTGCGGCGTCCGGCAAGGACGATTTCCTTCTCAAAACCGCGCTCTTCCTGGAAGCAGCGCTATCAAAACAAAACATTTACACACCAGACACAGTGTCTCATTGAGGTGATACCGATGAAAAAAATAATGGTTGCTTATGGAGTAGATCTTGACGCCGTCGCCGGCTGGCTTGGCTCCTATGGAGGCGAGGATTCACCCAGCGATATCTCCAGAGGCGTTTTTGCGGGCGAAGTCGGTACTCCGCGACTGATTGATCTGTTTGATCGGTTCGGGATCAAAGCCTCCTGGTTTGTTCCTGGTCACTCGATTGAAAGCTTTCCGAATCAATTCATGGAAATAGTCGAGGCAGGGCATGAGGTAGGGCTGCATGGCTACAGCCATGAAAACCCGATTTCAATGACGTACGAGCAAGAGCGTGACGTCCTGGACAAATCCATTGAACTGGTGGAGCGCTTCAGTGGACAGCGGCCAGTTGGATACGTCGCGCCATGGTGGGAGTTCAGTAAAAACACCGCCGATCTTTTGCTTTCTCGCGGCATCAAGTACGACCACAGTCTGATGCACCACGACTTCCAGCCCTATTACCTGAGAAAGAATGATCGTTGGACGAAGATCGACTACTCAAAGGATGCCGCAGAGTGGATGAAACCGATCGAAAGAGGGCAGGTGACTGACCTTCTTGAGATCCCTGCAAATTGGTACCTGGATGATGAAGTCCCAATGATGTTTGTGAAAAACCAGGCAAACAGCCATGGGTTTGTCACTCCACGGCAAATTGAAGAGTTGTGGAAGGACCAGTTTGATTGGGTTTATCGAGAATACGATTTCGCGGTTTTTCCAATGACGATCCATCCAGATGTTTCGGGAAGGCCTCAAGTCCTTCTTATGCACGAAAGGTTAATTGATTACATGTTAAGCCACGAGGGTGTTGAGTTCTGTACTTTTAAAGAAATTATGGAACAAGCACCGTCCTATATGTGAAATGGAGTATGTGATGAAGACTATAAAAAATAGCAACACAGAAGAATTAACAGTCTTGGGAACATCAGTTACGCACCTGGAAGTAATAAAGAAAAAGGCTGAGTCAGATCTTGGGTTTCCAATTAAGTACATCACATTGGACGGTACTGAGGCGCAGCGGGTTGCTGCGCTAAGCCCCCAAAAATTTGATGTATATGACCAGTGGTTTCACGACCTGGATTTGATTTGGCCGACTAAAAGCTTACAAGCGATAGACATCAACAGGATTGCCCATTGGGATGACATATCTGAGTCCCTCAATAGTCTAAAAGTTTCTTGCGACTCCAAGGGAACTCCCGGAGGAAGTCCATTTTCAAGGCTGTTTATCGATTCAGGGGACCGTTTAACCGGAGATTGCACCGAAAAGCTGAGCATGTTGCCAACGGTCTACAACGCCGACACTTTTGCCATGGTCGGCAAGAAAACGGACTACGCCAATAGTTGGGCAGCCTTATTTGATCCTGAATTTTCCGGTCAGGTAAGCATCCAGAATGATGCGGCAATCGGGGTGATCGACTGTTATCTCGCCTACCAATCGTATTCCGGAAAAAGTTTTAAGGATGCGGGAAACTTTGAAATCCCTGAAATAGACGAATTGATCGATTTTCTTTTGGGATTAAAAAAGAAAAAGCATTTTGCACAGTTCTGGAAAGAAGAATCCGAAGTGGCTAATGCAATCAATGCTAAACGAGTTCAAATATCAAGTATGTGGTGGCAAGGATTTGTTTATCTTCGCCGTCTCGGAATAAACATCAATATGTGCACACCAAAAGAGGGATATCGAGGCTGGTTTGGTGGGCTCTCAATATCCAGTGAAGCGCAAGGTAAAAAACTTGATATGGCATATCGGTACCTGAATTGGTGGCTTGACGGATTTGCCGGCGCTTCGATGACAAGAAACGGTGCATATGTCGCAAACCCGAAAAGCACCAAGAAGTTTCTGGAAAAGGATGAATGGAATTATTGGTACGAAGGTCGCGAGACCAAAAAATCTCTTAAAGATCCGTTTGGCAACAAAATCATTGACCCAGGGGAGGTGCACGAAGGCGGAAACTATCTCGAGCGTAGATCAAATATAGCAATTTGGAATTCGGTGATGGACGAACACAACTATCTCTCAAGACGATGGTTGGACGTTCAAGAATGAAGTTTGATCAAACTACAAGGATAAGGCTATGAACAGTCAAACTAGCAAAGACGAGCTGGAGAGTCATGGTGACTACGCATTAACAGCGGTCCCTCTCAATGCAAGAAGGGGCTTTATTTCTATGACAGCGGTAATGCTGGGATTCACATTCTTTGCGTCGAGCATGTGGACCGGCGGCACGTTAGGCCAGAACTTCAGCCTTTGGCCCGATCTTCTTCTGGTTATTCTTGGTGGCAACCTGCTACTCGGGATATACGGTTCACTCCTGGCGTTTGCTGCGTCTAAAACCAACCTCTCAACGCACGTTTTATTGTGGCATTCCTTCGGCGTTAAAGGGTCGAAGCTTCCCTCCTTCATGCTGGCCATAACGCAAATCGGATGGTTCGGTGTAGGGATAGCGATGTTGTCTGCCCCCATTACCAAGTATGTGGGCATCCCTTATGTTCCTCTTCTCTTGGTCGGCGGTCTGGCAATGACCTATACCGTAGCGGTAGGTTTCAAGGCCATTGAATTGCTCAGCATGATTGCGGTTCCTGCCATACTGATTCTCGGATTCACTTCCGTTTTCAAGGCCATATTTGACGCGCCCGAAGGCATCGATACGATCCTTTTCTCGGAGCCCAGCGGGTCGATGACCATTGCGGTCGGGATGTCACTCGCCGTCGGTTCGTTCATCAGTGGGGCGACGCTTACTCCGGACTTTGTGCGCTTCTCAAAGAATAAGCGAATCGGTGTCTTTTCTACTGCAATCGGTTTCGTGTTCGGTAACAGCCTGATGTTCATTTTTGGCGCTGTCGGCGCAATCGCCACAGGGGTTTCGGACATTGCTGAGGTTCTGGCTCTTCAAGGCCTGTTAGGCGCTGGGATTATTTTGCTCGTCCTCAATATCTGGACAACCAACGACAACGCACTCTACGCGTCAGGTCTTGGGTTGGTGAATATTACCGGCCTGAAGCGATCCCACCTGGTATGGGCTGCTGGCATATTCGGTACGGTCGCATCGGACTTTTTGTACAACAACTTCATAGGATGGCTCAGTTTCCTGAGCGTGTCCCTGCCACCGATCGGTGGGATCATCATTGCCGATTTCTTCTTCCGTGCCAGAACAAATTATCCATCCGTTGAGTGCTTTAAGCCACAAATGTTCAACGGCGTTGCGATTGTCGCCTGGTTAATTGCCATTGGCGTCTCGGTGGCATCGCCAGACACGGGCGTTTTCAGTGTCGCACCTTTGAATGCCATCGTAGCGACCATCGTTAGCTATGCAGTTCTGACCGCCGCCCTTGAAAAGGTGGCGAAAAGGGCCATTCCGAAATCAGCAGAGGCGTAAAAATCACCATGAACGAGAACTTTCTCAGTTTTGCTCCGGGGATCGCCGAGGGCAGTAACGATTCTCTGACTAGCGCAGTTTCCCCAGATGGGATTCCCAACCTGCGAAAATGGTACAGAGTTCCGGCTCGTTGCGGTGTGGCCGTGCGCCTGAAAAAAGGCAACACGCTCGAATTGAGGAATGACAGCGGGAGCCAGGTCTGTGATTTCTGGGCGTTTAAGGAAGATAACCTGCATGAATCGTTATCTATGGAGCATTGCAGGACTCATCTGGGAAGGAACTCGATCAGGGAACAGGACGAATTGGTCACGAACTGGCGGTGTCCCGTGTTGAAGGTGCTTAGTGACACCTCTCCGGGTGTTCATGACATGCTAATCGCTTCCTGTGATCTCAATCGGTACAAGGGGCTGGGCGTTGATGGCTATCACGATAACTGTACTGATAACCTGAGGATGGCGCTTGCTGCGATTGGTGAGACCGCTACGCATCTTCCATCGCCTCTGAACTTATGGATGAATGTTGGGCTTGATGATGATGGGGCCATCGAGTTTCTCGCACCGATTTCAAAGCCGCAAGATGTAATCGAATTTGAGGCATTAGAGGATCTGATCGTTGCGATGTCTGCTTGCCCTCAGGACATCACACCGGTAAACGGTGACGATAGAGAGATCTATGACCTCTATTTCAGGGTTCGTTAAGGCCCGTTGAGGGTTTGAAGGGTAGAGGCTGCAAACATGGAGTGTTTGTAGCCTCTACCGATAACTCAGAACTTGAACTGCTCTACTAGATTTCTCAATCGCTCAGACAATTCCTTTACGCTCTCGCTCGTTGACGAGATTGACTCCATACTGGCCCTGTTGTTTTTGGTTGTGTTAACGATTCGGTCCAGGTTCTGAGCTACTTCCTCAGCGACACTGCTCTGTTCTTCGGTAGCTGTCGCAACTTGGGTAATTTGCTCGTGCATGCTCTCGACCGAAACGGCTATGCCTTTGAGCGATTCCTCCGCATTCTTTATTGAGCCATTTGTTCGGTTTGTCTTTTGCTCAATGAGTTCCATTTGGACGGCTGCGTCTTTCGTCGCTTCAATGAATTGCTCCAATAGCTCCTGAATGCTGTCGGCAGATTCGGCACTCCTGCTGGCCAATTGACGAACCTCATCTGCCACAACCGCAAAGCCTCTGCCGTGTTCTCCCGCTCGGGCAGCTTCGATTGCAGCATTCAAGGCGAGAAGATTCGTCTGCTCACTCACTGAATGAATAACGTCCAAGATTTGAGATATGTCTTTGGAGCGCTCTGAGAGACCCGTTATCTTTCTTGCGCTTTCTGAAATGCTGGTATTCAGCTCCGCCATTTGTTCCATGGAAGACGACGTAAGCGACACTCCATTTTTGACAAGGTTCTCAGCATCCGCCGAGACGGAGTTGGCGAAATTGCAGTTCTCAGCAATCTGCTGGGTCGTCGTTGCCAACTCGCTCAGAGAAACCGCAACCTGGTCGGTGTCCTGTTCTTGGATATTGATTGAGCGCCGGGTTTCATGGACGTTTTTATCAAGCAGGTCCGTGTCATCTTTGAGCAATCGGGATGTGCTCACGAAATCATTTTTGGGTCTTGCGAGAAACGAATCTCCTTTAAGAATCCGGAAAACAGCTGGTACAACAACTTGCGTTTTTTTGAAGAAAAGGTCTTGGTATCGAATGGGCGGTTCGGCGGGGCCCTCCACCGAGTGACAGGTTAGTCACTCCGGTGGAGTTCTGGAGAGTGTGGAGTTGGAGCGGTGTGTTCGTCTCAGCACAGACCGTCCCGAGCAGGTCACCGTGATCGAGCGTAGTGATATCACTCTATTGTGTTAAAGAGGTTTGTCTTTCTAGTTAACGCTAATAGTCTTGCTCAAATCTGCCCTTGCTCTATGCAGGATAACCCTCAAATTTGAGTGCGAAATAGAGAAAATCTCGGAGATTTGATTGCCATTCATTGAGGACGTACCTGTGAGGTATAGAGCATTGGCGTTAGTACGACTCATCTTCTTTAGCTGCACGTCTACACGGCTTCGGACCCTTGCTAAATGAGTTGCCATCTCCGGCTCACTTAATGGCAAAGACTGGGCGGGTGCCCGATCAAGGTTTTGCTCTTCCATCAAATCATGAGAATGTGGAATTAACTGGACCTCTAGTTTACTTTTGCGGAGCGCATTGAATGCCACGTTTAAGGTAATTCGACACAGCCACGTTTGAAGCGTCGACCGACCCTCAAACCCTTTAATCCTCTGGAGTGCCGCCAACCAGGCTTCATGGGCGACATCTTCTGCAAGGCTGCGATCCAACAGCCTTCTGGCTATGCGAGCCATTGAGGGTTGGTAGCGTTTATACGCCTCCGCAAAAGCCTCTGGTCTGCCCTCTTTCATTTCTTCCACAAGCTCAGTTTCCGACTTCGGTACTGGAGACGCAGTTTTGGGTCGTGATGAATTTGACGAAATCATTCTCGATCCTCGATAGATGCAATGGCTTCAATGTGTTCTGCTCCGCTCGACCTTGTTGAAAAACCTCTGCCACGGGACTGCCAGTGAAACGAGGGGACACAAACGCCCGACGTGTTAATATTTTGGTTGAAATGTTTACTGAATGCAATAGTCAAATAATGGTGTTTGGCTGCGTTTATTGTTTTTGGTCGATTGGCGGGCTAAAGCACAGTTATCGCATTGGATGAACAGGGGCGGGGGCGCAAGCTATAAGCTGATGCCAATGTGTTGAAACAGCCCTAAATTTCTCCGCAGCCACGGACTGATAAGGCGTTTGAACTGCTCGCTTTTGCTCAAGATCAGGGGTTCGACCATGATTACTCTGGGCGCGTGTTGAGGGCATTCTTCCAAGAGGATCGTGATATTGGTCAGACTGAAGTTCTTGTCGATATCGCTGCGGACGTTGGTCTGAATGCGGAGAAAGCAGAAGAAGTCTTGGCTTCCATCCAACGGCGTTTCTACCATACGGTGTCGCTACCGTTGATTAATGTATTTTAGGCGAGGACTGCTGTGATTCAGTGGGAAAGCGGCATTGATATTGCTACCCCGAGAAATGGGAGGAGCAATAAACATGATATCGAACAATACAGGTTATTTGTCTGCGATAAATCAGACTGGTTTTACGGGAAATAGTACAAAGCCTGCCGCAACAGGCGGCAATAATCTGCCGAAAGAGGAGCCTTCTGAGGGCACTGTGCGAATCAGCAAAGAGGCTAAATCCCTTACCTCGGGAGAGCCAATAAATGGCGGGTTAATAAGCGAAATTGGGGAAATTGGGACCTATACGCTGGGTAGAATGGCTCTTGGCATAGACACGATGCAAGAATGGTCGGCAAAGGGCCTTTTGATTTCAGATGATAGTGTAGTGGCCGCCGGAAAGGCGTTCCAAGAAGCTTTTTCGCAAGCTGCTGAAGACAGCGGTACGTCATTCGCAGGCAGCAGTGTCACATTGAACAAACATCAAATCATGATCAACTCTCAAAAAGTGCCTGACTGGTTTCATAGGGAATATGAGGATATGACTTCTTCTATGGAAGATGGGGAAATGAAACGTTCTTTTGAGAATGGTGAGCTTTTCTTTACATCGCCGCCTTCTGTATCAAGAGCTAATGCATTGGCTAGCTACGCTGCTGTAGCAAAAAGTATATAGCAAAGCATCTAACCGGGACGTGGACTCCAGCAGATTCCGAGAACTCGTATCGTAAACTCCTGAGTAACGGGCCTGAGATTCTGAATTAGGACTAGAGCGGAGGGTTTTCCCAGTCACTCTGCGAAGCCAGTCATCCGTCAAGCCTTGCTCCTTTTTCAGAGTGATGGGGTTCACAGAAGGCCTATTAATCCCGGGAACGCAAAAACGTACCGCAGGTCTTGCATTGATCCGGCGCCATAAGCTTTGCCTGCCAGCCAATCTTGTGGCCACAGGCCGGGCACGCCAGCTTAAGCTGCAGAACTATGATCGGCGTGATCAGGGCGGCGATCAGAACACCGAGGGGGCCCCAGCTTTCGTCGCTGGACAGGCCCAGCTGGCTGCTGAACACCAGAATGATGGTCAGCGCCACAAAGGCAAAAATAAAATAGTTCCGGTTCCAGCGTTCCCACTGGCGGATCTTGTCGTCCTGTTCCGGTGTCAGGTATTGCGCAGCCATAGAATCTCACCTGGAGGATTTACCCGTATCTTGGGGACGGCCGGGGGGAATTACAATCCGGAATCGGCGGTGATACCTGCCACCAGAACGCCGGAGGCCAGCGCCTTTTCAAGATCATCGACCGGGATCGGCCGGCTGATCAGGTAACCCTGGGCGAAGTTGCAGCGTTGGTTCTTCAGGAAGCTCAGTTGCTCCTCGGTTTCCACGCCCTCGGCAACCACCTGAATACCCAGATTGTGCGCCAGATTGATAACCGCCCGGGTAATGACGGCATCGTCGTGGCGTTCGGTGACCTCCGTGATGAACGAGCGGTCGATCTTCAGCAGATCGACCGGGAAATCCCGCAGGTAGCCGAGAGACGAATAACCGACACCAAAGTCATCAATGGCCAGGTTCACTCCCAACTGATGCAGACGGGAGAGCTGATTGCGATTGTGCTCGATATTCTGAATGAATATCTCCTCGGTCAGCTCAACCTCCAGACGATCCGCCGGGACATTCTCTGCGGCCAGCGCTTCCCGTATATGATCCACCAGATCCTCGTCGTCCAGCTCCCGGCCCGAGAGATTGACCGCAATGCGCAGGCCATCCTGTGGCGTCCCTTTCCATGCTGCCAGCTGCCGACAGGCGGCCATCACTACCCAGCGCCCGATATCGGTGATCCGGCCGCTCTCCTCAGCCAGGGGGATGAATTCCACGGGAGGCAGCAGCCCCCGGCGGGGATGGCGCCAGCGTATCAGCGCTTCAACACTCTGGATTTCACCGGTGTCCAGATTCAATTGAGGCTGGTAGAAGAGCACGAATTCGTTGTTGGCCAGGGCCTGGCTGAGATCTTTGTCCAGCTCCAGACGCATGACTTCCCGTTCCTGCATGCCTTCGGTATAGAACTGGTAGGTATTCCGGCCCTGCTCCTTGGCGCGATACAGGGCAATGTCGGCATTGCGCAACAGCGTATCTGCGTCCAGACCGCTCTGGGGATACACCGCCACGCCCATGGTGCCGGTAATGCTGTGGGACTGGCCCTGAACCTCGTAGGGCTGGTCAAAGCACTGTTTGATCTGGCCCAGCAGGTGAATGATGTCGTCAATGTCGTCTACCTGCTGCTGGCAGAACATGAACTCATCGCCTCCGGAGTAGGCCACCAGCAGCCGTTCGTTACTCAAACGGTTGAGTCGCTCGGAAACCTTGATCAGCAGCTCATCCCCGAACTGGTGGCCAAGCGAGTCATTCAGCGTCTGGAACCGGTCGAGGTCCAGCATAACCAGGGCAACCTGGCGCATCTGGCGATCCGCAATGTTCAGGGTGTGAGACAGGTCTTCCATGAAGAACCGACGGTTGGCCAGACCAGTGAGGGTGTCGGTGGATTCCAGCCGCGCCAGATCCTTCTGGATCGCAGTGCGCTGTTCGATTTCCTGATCCAGTTCCCGGCGGGTCTTCAGCAGGGCCTGATTGCGTTTCAGAATCAGCTGTACCAGTAACGTGGTCAGGCTGGTGAGAAGGCCCATCAACAGGAACGTGGTAAAGGTCAGGGCCGGCCAGTCGCTGTATTGGTTCTCCACCCACTCGACAGACGGGCGAAGTGTCAGGGTCCAGTCCAGCGTTGGCAGATTCACGGACTGGCGTTGCGAAAATTCGCTGCTGACCGGCTCTGACACGTTCAGTTGGTAGCTCACTTCGCCGGCTTCACGGATCTCGATCCGGAACGATTCCAGAACCCTTTCGGTGAGGAGTTGGCGGGCCAGTACTTCCATCCTGAACACGCCGGCCATGAAACCATTGTTTTCAGAGCCGGCTCCCACGGGCGCATAGATCACCATGCCCTTGCCGCCCTGGCGCAAATTGATGACACCGGAGAGATCCCAGGTGCCGGACTGCTTCGCCAGCTCCAGCGCCTGGCGTCGTTCTTCGTTGAAGGCAACGTTGTATCCGATGACCTCCTCGTTATCGGTGAATGGCTCCAGCCAGCGGATAACAAAATCAGAGTCAATCCATTCAATAGCCTGGTAAACCCCGAAATCGTCCAGATAGTTGCGGGCGTCCTGGCGCCACTCCTGTTCGGTGATGTCCGGAGCTGTCTCGAGTCTTTCAGCCATGCGCCGGATTGCTTCGGCATGAATCAGAAATTCCCGCTCGAGGTGGTTGGCCATGGCCCGGGCTTCGTTGGCCAGGTTTGCTTCTATCTGACGTTTGTCCTGCTGCACCAGCCCGTAGCGTAGGCCGGCTGCCAGACCCAGGAAAACCAGAAAGATCACCACCGGAAACAGCGGGTTCAGCAGGCCCGAGACAACAGCTTTGGGGGGTGATACAGGTTGTTCCACAGGTTACTCCGTGACTTGAAACGGTGGTGCCGGGCAGTCGGCAGCGCCAGCGCAATTATGAAGCATTTCTATCGGCCACCGCCATCAGTTGCTTGATTCGGTCCTGAAGCGAGACTCCAAAGGCGCCGTCGGACAGTGGCCGTGCAATTTCCGGAGAACCCTCGTCAGGTTCGGAACCCGTGCCTCCCAGGTCGAT
>NZGD01000198.1 GCA_002690925.1 Rhodopirellula sp. | reverse complement strand
CCGGATGGCAGAATTCGCAATCTTTCAATTTTCGTCGGCTGGCACCGATGGGGAGACGCTCAAGAACGATATTAGTATTTTTGCAATCTCTTGGGCAAGTTTCAGCGTCGCAATCCGGCTAAGTCTTTCGCGAGTCTCTACAGGGGGGACGTCCGCGACATGATTTGTGAAGTCATGGCCGCTGAAGTCACCGAGTGCCCTGCTCCCAAAAAACTGATCCAAGTAAAGTGAGAAAATCGGATTCAACTCAGGTCGGCATTTCCTAGGAGAAACCGCCGATGAAGAAGTCTAAATTCACAGATCAGTTGATTGCCTTCACGCTCAAACAGGCCGAGACCGGAACACCGATCGAAGAGGTCTGCCGCAAGCTTGGCATCAGCCAGCAAACCTTTTACCGCTGGAAGAAGAAGTTCGCCGGGCTTTGGGACCTAAGATCTTCGACGCTTGAAGCAACTTGAAGAGAAGAACAGGCGTTTAAAGTCGTTAGTTGCCGACCTGAGTCTGGACAAGCAGATTTTGCAGGATGTGCTGTCAAAAAAGCTTTGAGGCCTACTCGACTTTGTGAATGTGTCGAGGGCGGCAAGTCTTGCTACAAGATCAGCGAGCGATGAGCTTGTAAGCTGGTTTGTTTGGCCCTTTCCACTCATCGATGCAAACCCACGAAAGACGGTCAGGCCGTATTACGAATGCGACTCAAGGAACTTGCTGCGACACGGTCGCACTATGGGTATCGACGACTTCATATTTTGCTCACGCGAGAATGCTGGAATGTCAATGCAAAACGAATCTATCGTTTGTACACCGAAGAAGTGTTGAGTCTGCGAACAAAGAAACCCCGGCGACGGGTCAGTTGCCGAGCCCGTGAGGATCGTCCCGAAGCGACTCGCATTAATGATTGCTGGGTGATGGATTTCATGTCCGATGAGCTGTATGACGGCCGCAGAATCCGGCTGTTGACAATAGTCGATCACTTTACTCGTGAGAGTCTTGCGATTGATGTCGGCCAGCGAATGCGCGGCAACGAAGTGGTTCCGGTTTTAGAACGTGTTGCTTGCCACCGCAAGCTTCCGCAATCCCTTCGTGTTGACAACGGTCCCGAGTTCCGATCAAAAGTGTTGGATCAGTGGGCGTATTCCAATGGCGTGATGCTTGACTTCAGTAGGCCTGGAAAACCAACGGATAAAGCCTTCATTGAATCTTTCAATGGCAGTGTCCGAGCTGAATGTCTTAATGAAAATTGGTTCTTGTCGCTTGACGACGCAAAGCAGAAAGATCGAAGCTTGGCGAGTTGACTATAACGAACAACGACCACATAGCGGTTTGGGTAACTTGGCCCCCAAAGAATTCGCTTTGTCTGGCCGGGCTAGCCCGGCCAGATAAAGACCTGATTTCCTCACAAGACGTGTATTAGAAAGTGGGAGCAGGTCAAATAGAATGTGGTTTAATGTTTCAGATGCGCGACACATATTGGCCACTGAGTCGCCGAATCAAGCGACGTATTTCAAGCACACTTATTACGGCGAGTACTTGTTGTGCGGTATAGGGTGTGTTGGCAATGACTTGATCGATCAAGTTGCCTGTCGGTTGGATGGCATTCAGAACACAGGTCTCGATCTCGTTCAGGCTCAGTTCACTGCTGTTGCGTATGGAATACCCTTCTGCTGTGGAGATTTCTTCGCTCAGAGGGCCAAGTTCGTCGATAAGTTCTTCGATCGATTGCACCAGGATAGCACCGTCGCGTATTAGCTGATTGCAACCGCGAGAGGCGCGGCTGTTGATGTGACCTGGTAAGGCAAAGACATCACGATTCAATTCGCCGGCTAAACGGGCGGTGATCAGAGCTCCACTGCGGTCAGGCGCCTCAACTACAAGCGTCCCCAGTGTGAGACCTGCGATCAGTCGATTTCGCTGAGGAAATTGTCCGCATCGCGGTGGGCATGAGGGAGCGTATTCGCTAACAACTGCTCCGGAGCGTGATAATTCATCAGCGAGTGCTGCGTGCTCGCCGGGGTAGACCTTTGCGAGACCGCTGCCGAGGACCGCGACTGTCCGTCCCCCGGCGTCAAGAGCTCCGCGGTGTGCTGCTGCATCGATACCGCGTGCCAGACCGCTGACAACTGTGATCCCAGCCTTTGCCAAGCCATAGCTGAATCGACCGGCTTGCGTTATCCCGTAGGGCGTTGCATGCCGGGTTCCGACCACTGCAACTGACAACCGATCTTCCGAAACCAACTGGCCTTGCACGTAGAGAAGAGCTGGGGCATCCGGCATTTCACTGAGGCTGCGTGGGAAGGAAGGCGACAGTTGTGGAATAATGTTTATTCTGTGCCTTTCGCACCAACGAAATACTTCTCCAGCCTGATCGAGATCATTCGCCTCGCGAACGTGCTTGACTGTTTTCTCTCCCACACCATGAATGGAAAGAAGTTCTGCTGTTGAGGCAGCCAGCACGGATTTTGCGGTCCCAAATTCTTTCAGCAAGGTGGAGAGAGTGCAGGGACCCAACCCAGATTGCATGGCCAGAGAAATTAGTTGGATCGTTGAAAACAGATGCTTGGAATGATCCGTACCGCTAATTGCATCGCGAGAGTCGCCACACTGCATAACATGAGTCCTCGATCAACGTGTTGGGTTGTCGGGCTGTATTTGTCGCAACGTGGGCTGTGCTTTCACTCACCTCGGTGGGGTGCATGGTGATTTCACGAATCTGTCAGATTCACCCTGCAGAGGTATTATGGCGTTTGTTGCCAGTGTCTGACAAATATTCAGGGGAATAGGACGAAAAGAGATTGAATGCCAGCAATGTAGACCTGCCGACACAGAAAAAAGTGCGGAAAACGCGGATTTTGATCACTGGTTTCTGTGATCATGCCCTGAATCGAAGTATCGCAAGGCACGTAGAATAGCTAGGATGCGACCTTCTTTAATTGCAATCAACACCTTAGAAAATTCTTGCAGCCATCCATGGGCAAACGTATTACGAAAAAATCCGGTAGCAAGCCTGCAAAGGACCACCGCGATCCTGCCGAAATCCGGGCAGAGTCCTTTCGGATTGCTGCTCAGCGGGAAACTGTTGAGGCGTTTGTTGTGGCGTTCATTCTTGCTCTTCTGTTCCGCGCTTTTCTTGCCGAAGCTTTTGTTATTCCTACAGGGTCAATGGCACCGACGCTGATGGGGGCACATAAGGATTTGATTTGCGATGAATGCCGGACGTCCTTTCAGGTCGGAGCCAGCCGGGAGCGTTCAGGTAGCAGCACTGATGATGTTGTCGTGGCCGGTATCTGTCCAAATTGTCGTTACGTCAATCCGCTCGACTTGGTGAATGACAAGAATGAAAGGACTTTTAACGGCGATCGCATTCTGGTCAGTAAATTCACCTACACCTTGAATGAGCCGGAACGATGGGATGTCATCGTTTTTAAGTATCCCGGAAACCCAAAACAGAATTACATCAAACGCTTGGTAGGTCTCCCCAACGAGACACTCACAATCAGGCACGGTGATGTGTACGCGAGCACGACCGGTACCGATGAGGAGAGTGAAATTCTTCGTAAACCGGCGGATAAGTTGCTGGCGATGCGTCAATTGGTTTACGACACGGACCATCAATCCGAGGATTTAATTGCGGCCAACTATCCAAGTCGTTGGCAACCTTGGCGTGAAAAATCCGAAACTCCACCACAGGACTCTTGGCAGATTACGAGAACAGGAGACGGATTGGAAGCCGTTCTGAAAAACGGGAATCCAGAGCGTTTTGAATGGCTTCGTTATTTTCACCGTTGGCCCACCGACGAGCAGTGGGAATTGGCAAGATCGGGCGGCTCTCTCGCGAATGTCAATCCGTACAGCAGTCGTGCTATCACCGATTTTTACGCTTATGGATCATACGTGCTTGTACCGGCACGGGCCGTTTACGGGAACCGACCCTCCAGTTCTGGTGGTTCCCCGCTTTCGCGGATGATGAACAGTGGCTACTCGCGGGGCAAGTTCGCTCCAGAGTTTAAGTCAGGCGAAAGCATTGATCAGTTCGATAGTCTGCCGCGTTGGGGTGGAGCGGACCAAAGTAAACAAGGGATCGGACGCGATGGTATGGACTGGGTTGGGGACTTGATGGTGGAAGCCCAAGTCAAAACATCCAACAGCAGTCAAGAATTGATGCTCGAGTTGGTCGAGGCAGGCGTGAAGTACCGATGTAGGATTGACTTGTCCAGCGGTCAAGCAAGCTTGGCAATTGAAGATGTTGAATCACGTGATTTCAATCCAGCCGCAGATGGTAGTGTGGGGGTGCCAACTGCTGCCACAGCCGTCATGAATGGTAAAATTCACGATATACGCTTCAGCAACTGTGATGATCAATTACTGCTTTGGGTTGATGGCTCATTAGTTGAATTTGACCGCCCCACCACTTTTGACGCACGGACGTTCCGTGCTGTCGAAGAAAATCATCCGATGTATCTGCCCGAGCACCCCTTGGATGGAGCACCGGTAGGACTTGCGGTGCGGGGAGGTGACGCCATGGTGACATCACTGCGGATTCATCGTGACAAGTACTACATCGCCACGACGAGTAGCGATTTTGGTATTTATGATTACGACATGAACCAGTTGTGGCAGCTGACCGATGGAGCTGTTTCCCGGCCAATCCAAATACAAGAGATTCTCGCGGACCCTGCCAGTTGGAATAGTTTCCCAGGTTGGAGTGCTCGGCGGACAGTGGAGTTTGAACTTCGGTCGTTTCCAGACGAGCCTGGCAAAGATCAGTTTTTCCCGATGGGAGATAACAGTCCTGAAAGTCTGGATGCACGCTGTTGGGCTGGAACCAAGCCTCAAAAAGTTCTTCCACGTGGCGTGAATGAGGCTGCTTGGCGTTGGTCAGATGATTCGTTTGTGCCGCGTGACTTGTTGGTAGGTAAGGCTTTGGTTGTTTTTTGGCCCCACTCATGGAACTCGCCTGTTCCGTTTTTGCCCAACTTCAAGCGGATGAAATTGATTCGCTAAGGATAATAAGGAAGTGTGGAATGGATTCCCCAACTATGAATGCTCCGCTCACTCAAGCAGAGCCGCAAACGCAACTGCAGCCCGTTCTTGAGGCTGTCGGATTGCAAAAAACTTACGGGCGTCGGCGTGTCGTGGATGGTGTCAATCTTACGGTCGGCAAAGCCGAGATTGTTGGCTTGCTTGGGCCCAACGGGGCCGGTAAGTCAACCAGTTTCCGGATGATTTGTGGCATGGTCGAACCCGACCGCGGCCGAGTGTACTTGGGAGGACGTGATGTCACGAATTGGCCGATGTTTCGCCGCGCGAAGGATGGGCATATGGGATACTTGCCTCAAGAACCAAGCGTTTTCAAGAAGCTGACGGTTGAGCAGAACATTTCATCACTGCTGGAACTTCTTGGTGTTGATCGTACAACACGCAAGCGTCGTACCGATGAATTGTTGGAAGAGTTCAACATTACCCATATACGAAAAAGTCGCGCGGGTGGTTTGAGTGGTGGAGAGCGTCGGCGTCTCGAAATCGCACGGTGCCTCGTCTCCAATCCGAAAATTGTCATGCTAGACGAACCCTTCGCTGGCATTGATCCCGTCACCGTGCAATCGATTCAAGGTGTTATCAAGCAATTAAGCGACAGTGGAATTAGCGTCCTGATTACAGATCACGCGGCTCGGGAAATTCTGCAGACTGTGGAACGCTGCTACGTTATCTATCAGGGTCAGGTTCTGATCGACGGAACGCCCGATGAAGTCAAGCAACATCCCAAGGTTCGTGAAGAGTATCTAGGGAACATTGATTCCGGTATCGACACGTCGTTTGAGCACAAAGGAACTCCAGTTCCAAAGCCACATTTGCGGCAGGATTCGGGGGTAACGTCTCGTCGTAAACGACGGGTTACGGATCTTTGAAGTGTTTGCAATTAGAATGCCGCACCGCGCTGGCAGCCTTTTCTTTATGTTCGAAAACAAGGTGGTTCGCTATTCTCGGTGAACATGTCATGCGGATTTTGCTGTCAAGCACCACGTTATGATTGCCGGAAATCATATTGTTCCTATCACCGCGTGCATCTTCTGGCGGATCTTGGCTGGTTTGATTTAACTTGAGGGACCAATGCTGACTGCAGGTGAGATATAAGTGCGGTCGACGACTGGAGAGAAAACATTTAAAGTAAGATGCTTAGGAACGACTGGTTTGTCGTTTTTGGATGGGTGGCCGAGTGGTCGAAGGCACCAGTCTTGAAAACTGGCGTACGTTTGCGCGTACCGTGGGTTCGAATCCCACTCCATCCGCTTCTTTTGGCTGATTCCTTCTTTTGCAGGACGGTGTTGCTATGGGGCACGTGACCGAGATTCAGCACCCATTGATTGAGCACCATCTTTGTACGGTGCGAGAAAAATCCACTGCGCCCAGTCATTTTCGGGCTGCCGTGAATCGTCTTTCTGTGCTCGTTGGCGTTTATGCGACCGAAGACTTGGCTGTCGAGCCCGTGGCCGTTCAGACTCCTCTTGCCGAGGCTGATTGTCATCAGGTGACACGCTGTGTCGCTCTGGTCCCGATTTTAAGAGCCGGGTTGGGGATGGTCGATCCGTTGTTGAATTTGCTTCCAGATGCTGCTGTTTGGCATTTGGGGCTTTATAGAAACGAAGAAACTGCAGAGCCAGTTGAGTACTATGACAAGCTTCCCAAGTCGGGGGCGCCCAACACAGCCCTTGTGCTTGATCCGATGCTGGCCACAGGTGGCTCGATTGAGCTAGCTGTCAAGCGTCTGATGGAATGGGGCGTGGAAGAAATACGCGTGCTCAGCATCATTGCCTCACGAGATGGGGTCGAACGGGTGCAGCGGGATTTCCCAGACGTTAAGCTTTATGTCGCTGCGATCGACCCCGTGTTGAATGATCAGTCGTATATTGTGCCGGGCTTGGGTGATGCAGGTGATCGAATTTTTGATACCCCGCAGCCTGGTTAAGCCATTTTCTTGTTTCGAGTACATCCACCAGAGTAGATCGGCATGCAGGCGCGTTTCATCTGTGTATTGGGCCTGTTTGTTTTCATTCTTCTGGCTTGGTTGATCAGTAGTCATCGCCGACGTTTTCCCTTCAGGGTCGTGGTGGGAGGTCTTTTCCTCCAGCTTTTGCTCGGATTTCTGGTTCTTCGCACTGCGACAGGGCGTTTGGTGTTCGAAAAGATTGGTGATGTATTCACCTCGGTCCTCGACACGGTAACCGAAGGCAGCGGGTTTCTGTTTGGTGCTGGTGGAGAGAACCCTCTCGGTGAGTCACTACTGGGAACGTTTGCTTTTGGCGTGTTACCGACCGTGATTTTCTTTTCGTCACTCATGAGCATTCTGTATTACCTCGGCCTGATGCAGCGGATTGTCTGGGGCATGGCATGGGTGATGAGATTCACACTCGGGACCAGCGGTGCGGAGACCCTGTCAGCAGCCGCCAACGTTTTTGTTGGGCATACGGAAGCTCCTTTGGTGGTCAAGCCGTATCTGTCAAGAATGACTCGCAGTGAACTCTGCGCGATGATGACGGGTGGTTTTTCAACAGTGACGGGTGGCTTGTTGGGCGTCTACGCAGGTATGGGTATTGATATCTCGCACTTGTTGACTGCCTCCGTGATCAGTGCCCCGGCCGCGTTGCTGATTGCCAAAGTGATGGTTCCAGAAGTTGAGCCAGAAAAAGTGTCCGCTGAAATGACACTGTCGGCTCCCTCTGAGCACGTCAATCTGATCGCCGCTGCAGTTGAGGGTGCCAGTGATGGGCTGAAATTGGCAATGAATGTCGGGGCGATGCTGATCGCGTTTCTCGCGTTGCTTGCCTTGGTCGACCTCATCTTGGGATTCGCATCTGAGCAGGTTGGGTTTGTCGATCCAGCGGGTGATCCAAGATTGTCGTTGGGAGTCGTTTTGGGGTACCTTTGTTGGCCTTTTGCCTGGCTGATGGGTATTCCCGCTGCTGAGTGCCTCGAGGCAGGCAGGTTGATTGGTTTGAAAACCGTTGCTAACGAGTTCATTGCGTATGACGCCCTCGGCAAAGCCGAGGTCGGAGCAGGGAAAGCAATCAGCGAGCGGACGGCGATCGTGATGACCTATGCCTTGGCCGGCTTCAGCAATTTTGGGGCAATCGGAATCCAGGTGGGCGGAATCGGAGGCTTGGAGCCATCGCGCAAAAAGGACTTGGCCCAACTGGGGCTGAGAGCCATGTTCGGTGGCTTGTTGGCCTGTTGCATGACCGGGGCAATCGCGGGCCTATTGCTTTAGACCACCACCTTTTCTGAAAACTGCAACCTTCTCTAAGAATCAAAAGGCGAAACCGAGCGCAGTTATCTCGTTGTGTCTTTGGTAGCTGAACCAAGTGAGATCCCAAATGAATCCACATCCGCGGGGATGCGATGCCTTCCAGTTTGGCAAAGCCTCGCAAAATGCGAGGCAGACGCAAGGACCCCCATGCCGGCCAGCGACTTGTTTTATCGCTTTTCGATAGGAATGAAATCGCGTTCGGTGCTACCAGTGTAGACCTGCCGTGGGCGATTGATCCGCGTGGCGGGATTGCTGTGCATTTCGCTCCAGTGAGCAATCCAGCCGGGCAGACGTCCAATGGCGAAGAGTACCGTGAACATCTGGATTGGAATTCCGAGAGCACGATAGATGACGCCCGAGTAGAAGTCGACGTTGGGGTAAAGTTTACGCTCGATGAAGTACTCGTCTTTCAACGCAACTTCCTCAAGTTTTTGAGCCACTTCGAAAAGTGGATCGTCAAGATCGAGCTTGGCCAACAGTTTGTCGCAGCTGGCCCGAATGATTTTGGCTCGGGGATCGAAGTTCTTGTAGACGCGATGTCCGAAGCCCATCAGGCGGAATCCATTCTCTTTGTCTTTTGCCATGTCCACGTATTTCTGAACATTGCCGCCATCTTTCGCGATTCTATCAAGCATATTCACGCAGGCTTCGTTGGCACCACCGTGCAGTGGTCCCCATAGGGCCCCGATGCCAGCTGAGATTGACGCGAACAGGTTCGCGTTGCTGCTGCCTACCATCCTGACAGTTGAGGTGCTGCAATTCTGTTCGTGATCCGCATGCACGATCAGCAGCAGGTTGAGAGCCTCAGCAAAGTCTGGATCGACCAGATACTCGTGTGCAGGGGTGGCAAACATCATGTGCAGGAAGTTTTCGCAGTAGCTCAGCTCATTATTCGGGTAAATGAATGGCTGTCCCATCGACTTCTTGTAGCTGTAGGCTGCGATCGTGGGAAGCTTGGCAAGCAGCCGGTAGACGGATATCTCAACTTGGGCCTTGTCATGGACATCCATTGCGTCTTGGTAGAACGTGGAAAGAGCACCAACCACGCTGCTGAGAATGGCCATCGGGTGGGCATCTCGAGGAAACCCATTGTAGAACGAACGCATGTCCTCGTGGATCATGGTGTGTTCGCGGATTCCGACGCGGAAATCCTCGGCTTGCTTGGCGTTGGGGAGTTCACCGTTGATCAGCAGATACGCTGTTTCGATGAAGTCGGACTTCGCTGCCAGTTGTTCAATTGGGTAGCCGCGGTATCGAAGGATTCCTTTTTCGCCGTTCAGGAAGGTGATCGCACTTCGTGTGCTGCCGGTGTTCACGAAGCCTTCATCCAGCGTGATCAGCCCGGTTTGCCCACGAAGTCGGCTGATATCGATCGCTCGCTCACCCTCCGAGCCCTCAACGACCGGTAGTTCGAACTCCTGACCCTCATAGGCCACTTTGACTGTATCGGCTTCTCGAACTTCAAGGTTTGCTGTCGGGCTCATCGGCAATTCCAGAGGAAAATCAGGCTTTCTCGGCAACGTTTTCCCCACATTTGACCGGTAGGGCAAACGGTTGCTCAGGCGTGGATAGAAGATTCGTCACGCCACCTGCAGTTTAGCGGTGTGTAAACCTTCGGACAATCAGACGTACCCACGCATTGTCGCTGATTCACGGGGTTAATTGTCCGAATCAGCATCGATTTGCGTCCCAGCGTACCCTTGCAGAACTCGCCCGTGTATGCGTGCCGGCGAAGAACGCGGTCAGCCCGCTTTTTGATCCTGCTCGTCAATCCGATGGATTCGCATTGAGTCAATTTTTCGGACGCTGGCTTTCAGAATTTCAATTTCCGTATTTTCGATAACGAGTCGTTCTCCCGCCTGGGGAATATCGCCAACGTGAAATAGCACGTAGCCGGCAACCGTCTCGTAATCATCACTCTCCGGAAGCTCCCAATCGGTCATTTCGTTGAGGTCATCCATCATCACTCGCCCATCAACTTCGACAGTGTCCAAGTCAATGACCTCAATTCCAAACTCTTCCTCTTCATCAGACTCATCAACAATCTCACCAACAATTTCCTCAAGCACATCCTCGATGGTTACGACTCCTGCTGTTTGTTGGAATTCATCAATCACGATCGCCATGTGGCTTCGGCTGTGCAGGAATTCTCTGAGAATGATCTCGACGGAACGGTCAATCGGCACGGTCCAAGCACGTCGGCAGATTTCACGTAGTGATTGGTCTGGAATGGTTTGGCTTGATAGGTAGGGCAGCAAATCTTTGACGTACAGAATTCCAACGACATGATCGAGGGTTCCCTCGTATACCGGGAAACGTGTTCGGCCAGCGTCAACAACCTTGTCCAGCGTCTGGTTCCAGTCGGTCGTGACATCAATGGCATCGACATCACTACGCGGAGTCATGATATGGCCAACCGTATCTTCGTGCAGCGTCATCACCCCCTGAATCATTTCTCTTACACCTGGTCCAAAGAAGCCCTCGCGTGTTCCTGCGGTGACAATGGTGCGGATTTCATCCTCTAGCAGTTCTTCTTCTTCATCTTCGTGTTCTGCAGTGCCAGTCAGTCTGCGTGTGACCAGTTCGACCACTTCGCCAGGTGCGGAAAGAGGACTCATCAAGATGGAAAGGCTTCGCCAGAAAGGCCAGGTGTGGTAGAGCACCTGTGTCGAGGCAAAGCGTGTCACTGCCGCCGGTAGCCACACGTGAACCATCATCATCAGGACGCCAGCTGTTAGGCCCCAATACACAAGGCGAAGCGGTGTTGGTTGAGTTTCGTCAACAAAGATGGCGGCTGTGCCCGCAATCAGGAACAAAACGGTCCCAATCATCCGCAGGTACTCGCTACCGCGGATCGCTGCATCTTGATTGTCGAGAACGGCGCCGAAGCGATCACGATTCTTCTTCAACCGGCAGTAAGCTTCCAGCTGGCGACCAGCAAAACTGTCGAGCAACTCGCCACCCAAGCCACCCACACTGCTCAGTGCGAAGCCAATCAGAGAAAACGAAGCCCAGACCCACGTGTCGTTCACGACAAGTCCTCCGGCAGATGTTGGACATCCAGCTGCGAGGTGCCGTCTGGCGACAGCTTGGATGGTGTCGACAAAGAAGCGACGTCAGGAGAAGTCTCGCCATCCGCTGCATATTGATCAATGTTGTGAATACCGAGTTGCAGCATCACCTGCCGTTCCGCCCCACGCATGGCAAGACGATCCTCAGGTTTATGGTCGTCCATTCCTGTAATGTGCAGTGTTCCGTGTATGACGTAAAGCAACAATTCGTGTTCGAGCGACCAGCCTAGATCATTGGCACGTTCGGTGGCGGTGTCCACGCTGACGACTAACTCCCCCTCGATACGAGGTGGAGTTGCTGCGTAGGAAAAACTGATCACATCGGTCGGATAGTCGTGCCCCAGATGATCACGATTGATTTGATGAATCGCCAAGTCCGTCGTTACTCGAATTCCAATTTCTCCCTGATCAAAATGCCGCAGCGAGAGTGCAGCTGTGCATGCCTCACGCAGTCTTTGCTCATTGGCGACGTAGTTCACGTCTTCGTCCACGATGATTTCGATATTCAGCAAGTTCGTTTCGTCGGCTTTACGCCGATTGTTGTCCTGGGTATTTGACACGTGCGTGATAGATGGCAGTGAGTGATTTAACAAGGCTGCTGCGTATTTTGTGGAGTTGTTGAAAGGTGAGTCCACACTCATCGAATTGGCCATCGCTCATTTTTTTCTGGGCGATAGAATCAACGAGTCCCTGAATTCTTGAGGGGGTCGGGTCCACAAGCGTACGGCTCGCACTCTCAACAGCATCGGCAAGCATCATCACTGCTGCTTCGAGCGTTTGTGGTTTGGGGCCTGGGTACCTGAAGTCTTTATCGCTTACTGTTTCCGCGTTGGGGTCTTCTTCACTGCGTTTGGCAGCCTCGCGATAAAAGTACTCAACCAAGGTGGTGCCGTGATGCTGGAGTATGAAATCGATGATCGGTTGGGGGAGATGGTGATTCCTCGCCAAGTCAGCTCCATCCTTGACATGAGCAATGATCACCAGCGTGCTCATGGCAGGCTGAAGTGAATCGTGTTGATTTTCACCCGACATTTGATTTTCGATGAAGTACTCGGGTTTGAACATCTTACCGATGTCATGAAAATATGCACCGACTCGAACTAAAAGTCCGTTGGCTCCGATTTCATCTGCAGCAGCTTCGGCAATGGAGGCAACATTGATCGAATGGTTGTAGGTGCCCGGAGCTCGCTGTGCGAGTCGGCGAAGAAGTGGATGACTCGCATCGCCCAATTCAAGCAGGCTGAGGTCCGTTTGCACTCCGAAGCTCTTTTCGACAAGCGGCAGCAACCCAGTCATCGCCGTGGCTGAAACCAGAATGCAAAAGCCTGCCCAGCTCGCATTTCTGAACAAACTGTCCAGCACCGTTGCGAATTCCGGGCCTTTGAATACGAGATCAGAGACTTCGTCGGGGCCCGGAGGTGTAAGTGTTTGGCTGGCCACAATTCCCACCCCAATGACGGTGAGCATCGTGATGACTGCCGAACTGGCACCTACGTAAAGCAGGTGGGTGCGACTGCGAATTCGTCCCAGTAGAAGTGTGCAGCTGGTGCAGGCCGCCGCCAGCATCACCAATTCCGGGAGCCCATCTCCCAGGAATAAAGAAAGGCTGAGGCTTGCCGCGGCCATCAGTAGCAGTGCCAATTCTCGTCCGTAGACAACCGCTGCGATAATTGATGCCAGCACCAAAGGAATCAACTCACCCCGCCATTCATCGCGTGCCGCGAAGTATCCCAACGCAATGGCAGCGACCATGAGTACCAGCAGCTTGCCGAGTTTCCAGCGATCCTGAAGAAGTTCGCGGTCGTCGACGAAGAATATGTAGCTGCCGCAAAGCAGATAAAGAGCGGTCAACATGCCAGCATAGGAAAGAAAACGGACCACCATGTCACTCAAGTACATGTTGTCTGACATGATTTCCCACTCTTTGCGGAGCAGTGTCAGTTCTGATTCCGTGAGTGGCGTGCCCGCGGCTGCCAGGACGGACTTGCCGCTGGATAAAACATCCATCGAGACTTCAACGGAATCGCGGGCCGCGGCCCGATCGATTTCATTCCGTTCGGTCATGTAGGTGAGTGTTTGGTGGTCAGCCAGTCGCTGACGAATCCAGTCGCTGACCATCGAGGCCACTTGCTGATTGCCTTCGGATGGGTACTTCTGCCGGAATTGTTCTTTCAGCCGTGTGGCGATCCCGTTCGCAGCAACCGCAGTGCGACATTGGTCCATTTCGACAAATTCTACGCGTTCTGGATTGCCGCTTTGGGACACGCGGATGCGTTCTTTGCTGCCTTGGTCATCACGGTGGGACAGCGTTTCAATAAGTCCGTATCGATAATTTTCCCGAGTCGCACTCTCGACCGCTTCGCTGAGCGTTTTCAGTTCAGAGTCATCTGCAAAGATAGACTTCATGATTCCGAATCGTCTCGCAGGAGTGTCTTCTGTCTCGGTCTCGTCACCAATGAAAAAGTTTGAAAAAGCAGTGAGCTCCTCACCCTTGAGTTCATCAAAGGAGGGAACAGGTAGAACGAGAAAAAGATCGTCTTTCAAAGAGGCAATCAAGTTGTCGATGGGTTGCGTGTTGTTCTGGTAATAGGTGACAAAGCTTTTGCTTTCCTGATCGCGGGCCGCATTCGTCTTTGCTTCATTGGGCACCTGCATGTCGACTCGGGTGATCAATTCACGAGCTGGAACCTGATCCTTCCTGAAGGCGAACGGTGGTTGCCAAGCCTCGCAGATCACTAGCAGTGCAATGGCGGAAATAAATGCCATTGCAACACGAATGGAAAAGTCGGCTTTGTTACCGTTCTGCCACCACTGAGCCCACCGCGGCTTTTGAATGCCAAGCGAGTTGATACGTTCCTGACGCGTTCGTGTCTTGTTTGCACCGCTCATGGTTTTGAATCAAACAATCGTTCATCTCGGTATGGATGTCACCAGCTTTTCCTGGTCGCAGGCATGTCTTGCCGCGGCCGATCAGGTCGAGATTATCGTCGTTCGTTTTGGTCCCCATGTGCAGGATTTTGTTGTCGTTCCCCGTGGTCGTCGTAAGCCTCGACGATCTTTTGAACCAGACGGTGACGGACGATATCACTGGCCTGCAGTTTGACGATGCCGATCGCGTCGATCTTGCCCAGTCGATTGATGGCGTCACGTAGTCCGCTGGTTACACCTCTTGGCAGGTCTTGTTGGGTTGCATCGCCGCTGACCACCATCTTGCTCCGCTCACCCATTCGCGTCAGGAACATCTTCATCTGGGCGATGGTTGTGTTTTGTGCTTCGTCCAAAATGATGAAAGCGTCGCTTAATGTTCGTCCACGCATGTAAGCCAGGGGGATTACTTCGATTACGTCCTGTTCCATCAAATTCCGAGCTTGGTCATAGTCGACCATCTCACCCAGTGCATCCATGAGAGGGCGAAGGTATGGGTTCAGCTTTGCCCGGAGATCACCCGGTAGAAAGCCGAGGCTCTCACCCGCTTCAACCGCGGGGCGGACCAGTACTATTTTACGAACGCTACCAGCTCGCAAAGCTTCGACTGCGGTTGCGACCGCCAAATAGGTCTTGCCGCATCCTGCTGGGCCAGTTGCAAAGGTCAGATCGTGAGACCGGATCGCTTTGACGTACTCGTCCTGGCCTGCCGTACGTGGTTTGATGCGGCGGCCAGCATGCTGAATGTCGATTTCGTCCGCAGATTGACTGAGGCCGTTGCCGCCGACAATCAGTGCTCCTTCTTCGGAAGCAGCTACATCGATATCGCCGGGGCTCAGTTCGCCCTTTTGACGTGAGAGATGGCGCAGCTTTTCCAGCGTCCGAGTTGCCCGCTGGACGTCTTCCTCTCCTTCTCCGGAGATGCGGATTCTGCCATCCCGTTGGGTGATGCGAACATCAAACAACCGCCGCAACTTTCTCAGGTGCTGGTCGCGAGGCCCGAACAGGGTCAAAATCTCGTCAGGATTGGTGATCGAAAGCGTGGCTTCGGTCATTCAGCTGCCTGCAGGGATCGATGGGTCAACAAACTGTATTCTATACATTTCCGTTCAAATCATAGGATCAGGTGTCAAGAAACCGCGAAATGACCGTTTTAATTAAGCGGCAACACCGGCGACGAAACAAACAAAAGCCGGCATAACCGCTGCAATCAGTGAATCCGTGACGTCCCAGATGCCTCCGAGTCCCGGTAGAAGATTTCCACTGTCCTTCGCATTTGAGTCCCGTTTGACGAGGGATTCCGCTAAATCACCGATCATTCCGGTGATTGCCAAAATTGGTCCCAGGCACAAAGCTCCCCAAAGCGGTTGGTCTAATCCGGGGATGGTAGCCACCTCCACAGGACCGGAAGCCCCCGTTGCGATTGCCGGAAAAAGCCATTTCAAGCAGACGAATGCAACGATCGTCGCGATTAGAATGCCGCCCGCTGCACCCTCGCGAGTCTTGCCCGGACTGAGTCGGGGGATGAGTTTGTGTTTGCCAAAGGTCTTCCCGCTGAAATAAGCTCCCGCATCGGTGGATTTGGTCACTGCGATCATCGTCAGAATTGCGGCCAAGCCCCAGTTGCCATCCCCGAGCGATCTCAGGGATACGAGCAAGGCCATAGGTAGCCCGACATACACTGACACAAAAACCCCACCACAGGTCCGTTCGATTGCACCTGCGGGACCTTTGCCGTAATCCATCATCTCAGCGAGAAGCAATAGGAACACGGATGCCACAGAAGCAATGACAATCCAGCCTAGTTTGCCAACGGGACAGTTGGGTGGATATTCCGATCCGAATAACGGCCACATCATCGGCAGGCAAGCTGATAGCGTAATGATCGCGGTCGCTAAAAGCGTCGCTCTGCGGTGGATCGGGCGACCACTGTTGGAGAGAAGTCCCGAAATATCCCACGCGGTCCCCAAAGAGAAGAAAAGCAGCAAAGGGAGCAGCCAAATTCCCTCAGCGCCTGTTGGCGACATGGTGGCGTCCAAGTAAAGCAAGAGTGCCGTGATGGAAATGAGCACGGCCGATGTTTTCAAACGATCGATTAACAAGTTACACGTGCCTTTCTGGTTTGAACTTCAAGGTTTTGGATTCGAGTGTTGTGACGTGCACTTGATTGTCACCCCAGTGCACCATGCGACTTGTTGCAGATTCGCATTCGAAATTTGCGTCGCACTCCGTGCTCGAGTGATGCTTCACACCCGTGAAGGTGACATTGAGTGGGGGCGATCAAAATTTGATCACTCATTAACGTGAAGACCTCCGAAACGTCGCTGCCGCGAATTAAAATCACGAATCGCATTCAGAAAATCCTGCCGGCTGAATTCAGGCCAGCACTTTTCGGTGATCCAAATCTCAGAGTAGCTTATTTGCCAAAGCAGGAAGTTGCTGACCCGCATGTCTCCACCTGAGCGAATCAGCAAGTCAACCTCGGGAAGGTCGGCGGTGTAGAGTCTGCTGCTGATGGTTTTTTCATCGACAGCGTCGACACTCAGTGTTCCTGCTGCAACCTCGCTTGCGATATCTCGTGTTACTTTTGTGATTTCATCGCGTCCACCATAATCAATCGCGAGTACCAGTTCAGTCCCTGGGTTGTTGGCTGACATTTGCAGGGTCCGGTCCATCTCTGTCAGAACATTTTCTGGCAGTCTGTCACGGCGTCCGATCACTTTTAAACGCAGTCCCTGATCCATGATCGTTCGGCGTTCTTCAATCAGGTACTGCTCTAGCAGGTGCATCAGAAAATCGAGTTCCGCTTGAGGCCGTTTCCAGTTTTCGCTGGAGAGGCAGTAAAGCGTGATTGCCGCGATTTGCAACTCGGTGGCCGTTTCGCTGATCATGCGAACCGTCTTCACGCCGTGACGATGGCCCTCGATTCGTGGCAAGTCCTGGTTCTGGGCCCAACGGCCGTTGCCATCCATGATGATTGCGATGTGCCGAGGACGATCATCCACGGGTACATCTGCTAACTGATCTGATTCGCAGGCATCGGGGCCCTGATCGGTCATCTTTCAGGCAATGGGCTGGAGTGCTAATTCGTTTGCCGCTTCAGTGAAGATGGTTTGAGCTCGATCTGGGCCGACAGAAAGTACGCCCACTGGAATTCCGACCAACTCTTCAATCCGCTTCACATAAGCTAATGCGCCAGCAGGAAATTCGTTCTCCCGACGGATATCATCCACTGGCTCTTTCCAGCCAGGGATCGTTTCATAAATAGGAATGCATCGTCGTAATTCTTCTGCGTGGCTGGGGACGGTCTCGATCCTTTTGCCATCCAATTCGTAAGCCACGCAAACTTTTAATTCATCTAGATGGCTGAGCACGTCCATCATCATCAAAGCTAAGCGGGTAACACCGCTGAGTCGTGATGTGTACCGCACGGCAACTGCGTCGAACCAACCGCATCGACGTGGTCTTCCGGTTGTCGTTCCGAATTCATTGCCTAGTTTGCGAATGCGTTCGCCAATCTCATCGTCGAGCTCGGTAGGGAAGGGACCACCGCCGACTCGAGTACTGTAGGCTTTGCAAACACCAAGCACTTGATGAATCCAGCGAGGTGGAACTCCAGCACCTGCACACACGCCCACGCCGCTGCTGTTGCTGCTGGTGACGAATGGGAATGTACCGTGGTCAATGTCCAGAAGAGCACCTTGGGCTCCCTCAAACAGAATTCTTTTATCGGCCTCACATGCATCGAGCAAGTAATCGGTCGTGTCTCCGATCATACCGTCAAGTTGCTCAGCCCACGAAGCAGCCATTGCGACTACTTTCTCGGGTGCAATGGCATCCAGATCTTCTTGTGGCGCGCCCATCTTCTCGAGCATTGCAACCTTTTGCTCAGCGACAGTCGCTATTCGGTCGTCGCGGGTCGCTTGGACTAGGTCGGCCATACGAATGGCATGTGTTCGGCCAACCTTGTCCCGGTAGCAAGGTCCGATTCCGCGGTTTGTTGTACCAATCGATTCGCCGCGTACGGCCGTCGCGTTGATGAATTTGTCTTCCGCCATGTGCCAAGGCATTACCAAATGAGCGCGTTCGCTGATGCGGAGATTATCGCGGCAAATGACTCCGCGTTTCGCCAAACCTTCAATCTCATCCAGCATGGTGGAAGGGTTGATCACGACACCCGGGGTGATCAGGTTTCTTACCTCAGGATGCAGAATGCCGCTGGGGATGTGGTGCAGTTTGTACGTTTCATCACCTGCCACCACGGTGTGGCCAGCATTGGCACCCCCTTGGTAACGGACTACCAGATCAAACTGCGGCGCAAGTAAGTCGACGAGCTTTCCTTTCGCTTCATCGCCCCACTGAAGACCAATCACACAGGTACCAGACACCACAAAACTCCAGGTTTTCAATTCTCGAAGCCGCACGATCTGTCGCGGCGCAAACGGAAAAGCGTAAGCTCGACAGGGGGAACTGGCAATGACCAAGGCAGAAGAATGCTGGCTCCTGATTTTTGGCAGCGAACCTTTGCAATTTTGTACGTATGATCCGGAGCCCAAAAACCCTATCAGGATCCAGTTGCCTGCCAGATCGCTTCGTCCGCTTTTTTGATGAGAGGGTCGAATTGGGGGATTTCTACGGCATTGTTGCCCTGTTCATGCTTTCGAAAAAGATAGAGGTAGGTTTCGTTTTGAGGACGATAGCGGTGAAAGAACAGCTGGTTTTTGTTGCTGATCAGCTGTTTTAATGCCACTTTTTCAGGTCCCAACGGCATTCCCGAGTTGGCCTCACCCACCAGAGCACCCGCAACAGCGTTTGCGTAGCCAGCGTAGCCGAGAGAATTTGGCAATAACCGGTCGTGGGTGACTTGATCATTCGAGGGAACCCATTGAACCGAAATCACGGGAATATCACGCTCTTTCCCAACCCGCTCAATGATGGAACGACATTCACTCAACCATTGGTCGTATCCGGTCACTTTGTAGCCCGGCATCGCGACCGGTGTCAGCAGAATCAGCCGTTTTTTTTGCTTCAATAATTCGTCCGCCAGCCTTGCGAGCCCAGGGCCGAATCGCTCGACGGCGGGTTTGCCATCAGACGCTTCCGCGAAACCATAGGCCATCAATACCACGTTGGCGTCGGATGTTTCTACATCTCGCAGGATGCGTTTGAAACCATCCTCAGCGCTGTCAAACCGCTTCCGCCCGATCCCGTGAACATCATCGCCAGACCAGCCAATGTTGCGGAAACTCAAGTTCCAGTTTGGCTGGCGACTTTGAAGTTCTGCCTCAAAATCACCCGATGCCTGCATCCTTTCCACGAAGGTGCCACCTAAGATCGCAACACGGTCGTTCGGACTCAAAAGAGGTTCGTCGCTAAAAACCGAGTTTGTGGCACAGGCGAGAACCCAACAAACGAGCAGGCGAGAGAATTTAAATCGCATGAATTTCGACAGCGGCATTGAAGAATGTGAGAAAGATTGTTGATGGACATCGGTTTGGGAGCCTCAGGGGCCCCGCAGCCAGCGATGCTGAAAACCAAACAGGATCGAAGCTCTGGAGTGATTGCACCAGGTTTCTGCGTGCTAATCGAGTCCTGAGATGATAGATGATATACAAAAAAATGCCCGTGCACTCGGTGCACGGGCATGTGTGGAGCGACAAATTCGCTGTCTTTTTCGTTGTTGGTGTCGAGTTTTGATGCTCAAACGCCAACCTGCCGATTGACCGCGAAAACGTACAACCCGGTCGCTCTACGCGAACGACGTTAAGTCAGGTATCAGAGGTTTGGCCTGCCGCCCCGAGCGAAATAAGCAGGATGCAGCAAGGAGCATGCAATGCCGTGTTTCGACTGCTGATCCAGCCTGCAAATGGAGCCGACCCAAGCAGCTTATTCCAACGCGGAACCCGCTGAGAGTTTGGCCTTACTTGGTGTCTAGCTGTGCCTTGATTTGGTTGACCAGCTCGGAGTCCTCGGGGCGAGTACGAGGAGCGAAACGGTTCACCAAGTTGCCTTCGCGGTCGATCAGAAACTTTTCAAAGTTCCAGCTGACGTTGCCCTTCCCGGCAGGTTTTGCGTCTTTGCTGGTCAAGTATTTGTAGATCGGTGCGGCGTCGTCGCCATTGACGTCGATTTTGCTGAACATCGGAAACGTGACCTTGTACTTTGCGGTGCAGAATTCCTTGATGTCTGAATCGGTCCCGGGCTCCTGGCGGCCAAATTGGTTGCAGGGAAATCCAAGAATCACGAGCCCGTCATCCTTAAACTGGCCATAGAGCTTCTCAAGTCCCGCATATTGCGGAGTTAGCCCACATTGACTTGCTGTGTTGACGACCAGAACGACATTTCCTTCGTAATCTTCGAGGTCGACAGTCTTGCCATCGATGGTTTTTGCCTTGAAATTCAGGGCACATTCGTGTTCGTCGGCGGTTGCCATGGTCGTAAGAGCTCCAAAAGCCAAGGCGAAAGTGAGAAAGAAACGCATCTGTTTGTCTCCAAGAAACGTGAAAGTCAGAAAGGTCCGGAAGGGTTATTTTCCATTATTAGGGGAAGTATAGGGGCCGTGACAGTGGCACTGGGAGCCTTGGGGAATTACGTTTTCCTTCTTGAGAGAAGTTATTTTCGTCACTTGACTAGGTTTGGGTGTCTTGGCAGCATTCTCTCTACCCGTACAAATTTCTTCCCCGATAGTTATCAATGCACTATGGACAATCGTAAAAAGCTTCTGACAGCGGGGTTTCTGACCCTCATCGCCGCCGGTATCGGCTTCGCCGTACGTGGCGGTCTCTTGGGCATATGGTCTGAGCAGTATGGTTTCACCATGACCGAGCTAGGCCAGATTACTGGAGGCGGGTTGCTTGGCTTCGGTATTGTGATTCTGATCGCCGGAGCCTTCATCGATGTGATCGGCTACAAACGTTTGATGGTGATTGCGCTCGCCTGCCACGTAGTTTCAGCTGTCATGTTGTTTGCTGCCACGCCGGTCTTCAACGCGTCGGGTAAAGACTCTGTGTACTTGCTGCTTTACATTTCCATGTTCATTTTTGCGATTGGAAACGGAATTTGCGAAGCGGTGATTAATCCGCTTACCGCAGCTCTTTATCCCGAGCAGAAGACTCACTACCTGAACATTTTGCACGCTGGTTGGCCTGCTGGTTTGGTGATCGGTGGCCTTATTGTTTTCGCGAAGGGCTCCGTGGGTTGGGAAGTTTTGATGGCAACATTCCTAATCCCCGTTGTCATGTACGGAGCGATCGTTTTGAAGGAGCAGTTCCCGAAAACTGCAGCGCAAGAAGGGGCCGTATCCTATGGTGGTATGGTTGCCAGTTTGATTGGTCCGTTCTTTCTCATCTTGTTGGTTGCTCACGCCTGTGTTGGGTACGTTGAGCTTGGAACAGATAGTTGGATCAACAAAATTACTGGAAAAATCCTCAGCAGTGCCGCTTTGGGGACCACACTCTTCATTTACACTTCTCTGTTGATGACCGCCCTAAGATTTTTCGCAGGGCCGATCGTACACAAGATTTCTTCGCTCGGGTTGTTGCTCGTGAGTGCTGTAACCGGAGCCCTTGGTCTCTATCTCATTAGCGTCGGTGAGAGCGTCCCCTTCATGTTCTTTGCGGCTACCGTTTACGCGTTGGGTAAGACTTTCTTGTGGCCAACAATGCTGGGGGTGGTGGGGGAACGTTTCCCACAAAGCGCCACGGTCGCCATGGCTCTGATGGGTTTTGCTGGTATGACCTCTGCAGGTCTTTTGGGCGGGCCTGGTATTGGATACAAGCAGGACTACTACGCTTCGAAGTACATTCAAGAGAATGCTCCTGAGACCTATGCTCGAGTGAAGGCACCGAATGAGAATAATTTCCTGTTCTTTCCAGCGATCACCGGTATCGACGGAGCAAAGGCGGGAATGATCGAGGACGACGGTGCCGCCATCACGCAGGAGGCAGCGATTGCGGGTAGTGAGATCAACGATGATGCCTTTAGCGCCCTGAAAAACCAGTTCGATTGGTGGGGAGCGAATAAGCAATTCGCTGCTGAAGACAAAGCTCCTGTTGAGGCTGCGACGCTTTACGGTAGCCGCATGGCACTTAGAATGACCGCGCTAGTGCCCGCAACGATGGCAGTCCTCTATCTGCTGCTAATCGTTTGCTTCAAGGCTCCGAAAGACGAAGGTGATGCCAACGTAGCTGAGGCGGCGGCGGGGTCCGAGCTTTAGTCTCAGTATTCAGCCAATGGTTTGATGATTGCATCAACGAAAAGCCAGCGTTTTTACGCTGGCTTTTTTTCTTGGATATTTGGCTGTGTTAGCAATGGATAGCTCGTGTGAATGCAGGGTGAGGTCGAGGTCGAGGTGGATAGGCGATAGGTTTAAATCAGAAACCTGAGATTTACCCCTGCTGTGTCCCCTCAGCAATTTGAATAAATCTGGCTAGAATAAGCCAACTTCTAACTAAAACCTCCTGTTAAACCCCTGACTCACCGTGCTACGCACCCACACCTGCGGCCAGCTCCGCAAATCTGATGTTGGAACTGAAGTGACCCTCTGCGGTTGGGTCGAAAGTAAACGCGACCATGGTGGCGCTGTGTTTATCGACCTGCGCGATCGATACGGAATCACTCAGGTGGTGATCGGTCCACCGGAGGCAAATGCCGATCTGATCGATGAAGCGGGACGAGTGTCTGCCGAGAGTGTCATCCTGATACGTGGAACAGTGACCGATCGTTTGGAAGGAAAAACAAACGAAAAGCTCGATACCGGTGCGATCGAAGTTCGTAGCGTGCACTTCGAAGTCTTGAACGGTTGCGAAACGCCACCGTTCACTCCCAGTCAGCCGGATTTGCCCGGCGAGGACTTACGACTCAAGTATCGCTTTCTCGACTTGCGGCGAGGTGAAATGCAGCGGGCCATGGTTCTGCGAAGCACGATCGTCAAAACGATGCGTGATTACTTTGCCGAACATGATTTCATTGATGTCGAGACACCGATCTTGGGACGCAGTACGCCTGAAGGCGCGCGTGATTATCTAGTGCCCAGTCGAGTGCATCCATCAAAGTTCTACGCACTGCCGCAGTCACCGCAACTCTATAAGCAGATTTTGATGGTCGCTGGATTTGACCGTTACATTCAGGTTGCAAAGTGTTTTCGGGATGAAGATTTAAGAGCTGATCGACAGCCCGAGTTCACGCAGCTTGATCTTGAAATGTCATTCGTTGATGCCGATGACGTGATGGGATTGATTGATGGATTGGTTGCCAAGACCGCCAAAGACGTGCTTGGCAAAGAAGTCAAAACTCCATTACCACGCATGACTTTTGAGGAGGCCATGCGGCGGTTTGGTTCGGATGCTCCTGACCTACGCTTCGGAATGGAGATCGTTGACGTTACTCCTGTCGCCAAAAAAACTGAATTTCGAGTCTTTCGAGGAACTGCTGACTCGGGGGGCTTTGTTCGAGGAATCGCTGTCAAAAATGCGGCGACTAAGTACTCACGTCGCCAAATTGATGAATTGACTGAATATGTCAAAGCTGACTTTGGTGCTAAAGGATTGGCATGGTTTCGTGTCGAGGAAGATGGATCGCTTTGGAGTCCGATCAGCAAGAACTTTGATGCGGACCATCTCGCTGAGATCAAAGAATTGCTGGGCGGTGAAACGGGTGACTTGCTCATGTTCCTCGCGGACTCTTGGGACGTCACCTGCAAGGGATTGGCTGGATTGCGCAAGCGTCTCGCCAGTGACCTGGGCCTGATTGACCCCAACGAATTGAATTGCAGCTGGGTTACCGAATTCCCCATGTTCGATCGGGATGAGGAAACGGGGCGTTGGAACGCGATGCACCATCCTTTCACTGCACCATTGGAGAGTGACTTGCCATCTTTGAAGGATAACCCACAAGATTGTCGTGCTCAGGCATACGATCTTGTGATCAACGGTAGCGAGGCGGGTGGTGGTACGATTCGAATTCACGATCAATCCAGCCAGTCGGATGTCTTCGAATTGTTGGGGATTGATGCTGAGACTGCGGAGGATCGTTTTGGATTCCTGCTCAACGCGCTCAAGTATGGTGCTCCACCTCACGGGGGGATCGCTTTGGGCATCGACCGTTGGGTGATGCTGTTTGCTGGGTTGGAAAACATTCGTGAGGTGATTGCCTTCCCGAAAACCCAAAAAGCCGCTGATCTGATGACCGAGGCGCCGGGATCAGTTGACAACGACCAGTTGGCAGAACTGCATCTTCGGGTTGCGAAAACCGGGAAATGACTTTTTCCTTGCTCGCACCTTACGCATGCGGGCACCCGTGTTGCCAGTGGCAACACGGATCACTCATGGTGCATCGGACCTGATGCCGATGCGATGTCCCAGTTGAATTCACTCGGCCTAGTTTTTATCGGCCTAGTTTTTATTGGGCGCAGTTTATTGGCGCCCAGTGCGTTGGACTTTGCTCAGTTGGCTAGCTCAGCACTTCTTTGATGACGCTTGCAGGTTTTACACCCGTCAAACGTTGGTCCAAGCCCTTGAAGGGCACGGACATTTTGCGGTGGTCAAAGCCCATCAGGTGCAGAAGGGTCGCGTGTAGGTCTCGCAACTGCACTGGATTTTCGGCAGGTGTATAGCCAACCGGGTCAGTGACGCCGTGGCTGTAGCCGCCTTTAACACCGGCACCTGCCATCCACATCGTGAACGCATCAGGGCTGTGGTCACGCCCCATGAACGCCATGGTTCCTCCCATGCGATTCTCTCGCATAGGCGTGCGTCCGAACTCACCTCCCCAAACCACAAGGGTATCTTCCATGAGGCCCCGCTGGCGCAGATCTTGCAGCAACGCGGCAATGGGCTTGTCAGTTTGCGAACACTTTTTCCGGAAACCGTGGTTCAGCGATTCGCCTTGATTCGAACCATGCGTGTCCCAGCCCCAGTCAAAAAGCTGAACAAATCTGACGTCTTTCTCGACCAGTCGTCGAGCCAAAAGACAGTTGTTGGCAAAGGACTCTTTTCCTGGTTCCGCGCCGTAAGCCTCAAGCGTATCAGCGGTTTCGCTCGACAGATCCATTGCCTCAGGTGCAGCGGTTTGCATACGGTATGCCATTTCATACTGTGCGATCCGTGTCAAAGTTTCTGGATCGCCAAATTGTTGGTAAGACTTACGATTGAGTTGTTCGAGTGTGTCGAGCACCTGCCGTCGTCGTTGCCTCGAAACACCCTCGGGATTGGATGCATTCAGTACAGGATCACCCTGCGATCGGCACTGAACACCTTGGTAGACTGACGGCAGGAATCCCGAACTCCAAAGTGCCTTTCCAACTCGCGGCAAACGTCCGCCCGAAAGCAAGACGATGAATCCTGGCATATCACTGTTCTCAGTGCCCAAGCCCCATGTCACCCACGATCCAATCGAAGGCGCACCCATTTGTGCTGCCCCCGTATGAACCATCAATTGGGCCGGTCCATGATTGAACTGTTCGGTTTGCATTGTTTTGATGAAACAGATTTCATCCACCGTTTTTGAAAGATGGGGCATCTGCTCGGATACCCACATTCCGGACTTACCGTGTTGTTGGAATTTGTACTGATGCCCCAGCATCTTTGGCGTTCCATTGATAAATGCGAACCGCTTGCCATCGAGAAACGAGGCTGGGCAATCTTTACCATCCAGTGCGTTCAGTTCGGGTTTGTAGTCGAATAATTCCAGTTGGCTCGGCGCTCCTACCATGTGCAGATAGATGACACGTTTGACCTTGGCCGGCAGTGGCGGCAGAGCTGGACTCAGTGGGTTGAGTCGAGCATCTTCGGAGGGTGTCGGATTGGTAGCGTGAGCTTGGGTTGCCATCCACAAACTGCCTAAACCAGTGGCGCAATTCTGGAGGAAATGGCGTCTGGTGCACGATTCGAGCATTTCCCGCCGAATCTGCTGTTCAAGTTCTTCGCGTTGCATTTTATTTGCTCATGATTTCGTCGAGATTCAGAAGAACACTTGCCACGGCGGTCATTGAATCGAGTTCATTGCTTTGTTGCTGCCTGCAGTTTTTGTATAGAGTCCTGAGTGCTGTTAGCTCGGGCTGGCTTGGTTGGCGAGAAGTCACGGATAAGAACCCGTAACGCAGTTGTGATTCAAGGTCGGTGTTGGAGACCAACAGCTTTTTCGCCAGAGCCTTGCTGCACTCGACGAAGGTCACGTCATTCAATGTCATCAATGCTTGTAGTGGCGTGTTTGAACGTAATCGTCGTGGTGCGCAGAATTCTCGCGATGGTGCATCGAACGCCGCAAACATGGGAAACGGGATGCTGCGTTTGGTGTACGTGTAGATCGACTTGCGATAACGATTCGGATCTCCGATTTCGGGTGTCTTCCACTTGTCGCCGCCTTGAAATGGTTTCCATATGCCCCCGGGGATCGGAGGGTGAACGGGGGGCCCATGCATTTGAGAAGACAGAAGTCCTGAGACAAAAAGGGCATTGTCACGAATCATCTCGGCTGGCATGCGAAAACGGGGGCCTCGAGCCAATAGGCGATTGCCGGCATCCGCTTCCAGTAAGTCAGAACGCATCTTGCTATCCTGACGGTAGGTGCTGGACAAGACAATTGTTCTTATGAGTTCCTTCAAGCTCCAATGAAAGTCGTTTTGAAATTGGAGAGCGAGTTGATCAAGCAATTCAGGATGTGATGGTGGTTCACCGCTTGACCCAAAGTCCTCCTCAGTTGCGACAATTCCCGTTCCAAACAGTCTCGCCCAAACACGATTGACTGTCACTCGGGCTGTGAGTGGGTTGTCGCCGTTGACCAACCAGTCAGCCAGCTCAAGGCGGCTTGCTGGCATGTTACGTTCAGCTGTATCACTGAATGGTTGCGGAAGAGGAGGCAGAGCAGCGGGAACGCCAGGCTGAACCTCCTCACCTTTCGTCAAGAATAGGCCTCTCGTGAAAACGTGGGTCGGACGCTTTAGGTGTGACGGACGCTCCTGAATGATCGGAATTCTGCTGCTGGGAATGGATGCACGTTCCGCTCGCAAGGTGTTCAATCGCTCTTTGTCAGATAACAGTTTTCGAGCACTGAGTAACGGCTTGAAAATGGGCTCTTGGCTAACGGCTAGATAGCCGCGTTTTGCAATCAGTGGGAATGCGCCGAGTTCCGTGACCCCATTTCGGATTTTGATTTTCAATGTGCTGCCTGCTGCTACTTCGAAATCAGACTCCAGAACGAAAACTGCGGTGCGGGGATAGTGGATGCGGCTGTAAGCTGCAAAGCCATTGTTTGTTTTGTCATTCAGGCTGTCGTCCGGATTTTTGAACGGAGTCGCCTCGTCACCAATGACTCGCGTAAAGATCAGTGGCTGCGCATCGCCGTTCGTGTTCTTCAAGGTGGCCTGCACATGAGATAACACAAAGCCCCACTCAGAGTCCATTTTGGCTGTTGCTGGCGTCCTCGGAGCGATAGTGATTCGTATTGCTGTCAGTCGCTTCAGCGTTGTTTGCAATGGTATTTCGAGTGCAATCTCAGTGTTCGACGAGAGTGTGTCGACCGTGTAGTATTCTGCTCGTCCTTGCCGTTGCTCGACTGCAATTTCGGTTGACTTGCTGGCGGAAGCGGTCATCGACGTGATGAATTGCCACTTGGCTTCAGACGCGTCCAATAACTTGGATTCACGTTCCCAGATTGACTGCTGTAGCGTTTGGATTTCCTGGTCCAAGATGCTGGCCTTGGCGTTATCAGCTGGATCGAGTGGGACGGCCAATAACGGAAGTTCTGAGTTCAAGTCGCAATCTGCCGTGTTATTGAAAAAGGCAGCGAACCGATAGAAATCTTCATGTTTCAACGGATCGTACGGATGAGCGTGGCACTGCACGCAGCCGAAAGTAACGCCCTGCCATGTTTGCCAAACTGTATTGACCCGATCCAGCACTGCGTTGATCCGGAATTCTTCGTCATCGGTTCCACCTTCTTCGTTGGTTTGCGTCAACCGGTGCACTGCCGTTGCCACGCGATCATCAATTGTGGGCGAAGGTAGCAAGTCACCAGCGATTTGCTTGACTGTGAATTCATTGAATGGCATGTCGTCGTTGATTGCATCAATCACCCAGTCTCGGTATTTCCATATTTCGCGACGCCCATCTGCACCAAGACCACGTGAATCGGCATATCGAACTTGATCCAGCCATACCGATGCCCAGCGTTCGCCGTAGTCAGGTGACTTCAGGAGATCATTGACAGTGCTTGCGTACGCATCCTCACCATTGTTTTCAACAGATTTTCGAAAGTTTTGTATTTGCTCAGGCGTCGGTGGCAAGCCAGTTAGGTCAAGCGTCGCACGACGCAGCCATTGAGCGGGTGGTGCTTCTGGTGCTGGAGTGATCCGTTTATCGTCGAGCCTTGCCAGTACAAAGGGATCGAGTGGTTGCCTGCACCATTGGGCTGTCGATACGCGCGGTGGGTTGGGAACTAACGGTGGTTGGTACGCCCAGGGTTGTTCCCAGGATGCACCCTGTTCGATCCACTGCGTCAGTAACCTAATCTCTTCGTCAGTCAGTGGTGATCCATGCTCTGGCGGAGGCATCATTTCGTCGGCATCCTTTGACAATACTCTGTCAAGCAACACTGACTGGTCAGGTTTACCGGCTTCGATGACCTCCAGAGCGGCATCACGATGAATGAAGGAAAGGTCCGCCGCTTGTTTGACGCCTCCGTGGCAGTCAAGGCAGTGATCACGCAGAATCGGCCGGATCTGGCTTGTGAAGTCGATGCTCGCGGTATCATCAGCCGCTAAATGCGAATCACTCAGAAAACATGCGAGAAGGCATGCAAGTGCCGTGAATGGATGCTCAGTTTTCATGTCGGCAATGATGCGGGGAATGGTTGGTCGTGCATTGTTGTCAGGGGCATAGCAACGTCAGCGGTGACATGGCGATGGAGGGGGCAAACCTTGCGTTTTTTGTGTTGAAATTTTTACAAGGCTAGTGCGACGCATGCTAGGACATCAAACGCCATGATACCCATATTAGCCACCCTGCTGGTTCTTGCGTTGGATTTGGTCAGCGCCGCGGGTTTGGTGGCTGAAGAGGGAGCATTGGGAGGGCTGGGGAGGGAGCATGCGGGGGGAGAATGGGCAGGTTGCCACGGAACGAGGGGGAATCAGTCATCAGTCGAGACATCACTTGAACGTTGCAATTAGAGGCTTGTCACGCAACAGCTCAATAGTGATTATCCTAGGAGCGGACATTTAGAACATTTAGAACTTTTTACGACTTATTCATCTCCTGCCACAGGCGAGCCAGATGGCGTTACCACCTTGGACGATTGAGCTTTTGCGACGCGGCATTACCGATGTAGCCAGAAAGGCAAGCGAGCCTGAAACCATTGAAAAAATAAAAAATCAGGCAACGGAGATCCTACAGGATCTGCCACAAACGGCGGCGAAGAGTATTGACGCCATGATGCGGACTGCGGAGGTCAGCAAAAAGACTGTGGAGCGATGGTCGCGAAAGCACACGACCTTGGCGGTGCCGCTGCTCAACGGTAGTGGTGTGCTCATGAATGAACACGGAACAGGAGTTCCACTGGCGACTCAGGTGAGTGAAGCAGGCAATGAACTGCTCTTGGGCGATAGTGTCACAGGAGTGTCGATGGACGAGCGGTTGTCACGCAGGTTGCAACGTCTGCTGCCGGCCGGTGGAGATTATTCGATTGCCGTGACATCAAACTTCTCTTCTGCACTCACTGGGTTAGCGCTGCTGGTTGATGAGCGGCAGTTGGTTGTGCATCGGTCTCAGGCAGTCCGCTTGCCTAATGGAAGAGCATTGCCTGACGCTTTCGGAATGTTTTTGCCGGTGATCCAGGAAGTCGGTAGTCGCGACAATATCCTGCCCCAAGATTTCGATGGGCTGGATTCCTTTTGCGTGGTCATGGCTGATGTTGGCGAGCAACCGTTGGAGTTACTGGAACTGACCGGTCGAGATGCGATGCAAGCAGTGATTTTGCCGGTGGCAACACTAGGGCAAGCTGAATCCGATGCATCCGGAGCGACTGAGATTCCTTCGGCTGAGTCGATGTTGGTCGCCGGCGCGGATTTTGTAATCCTGTCAGGACAGGGCGTGCTTGGTGGTCCCGAATGTGGCATCATTATCGGTCGGAAACCACAGATCGACAGCATCAAAGCATCCCGGGTTTGGCCTTCGATCGCAGCTGGTGATGCTGCTCAGGCGATGCTGGCCATGACCCTGGAGTTGGCTGCTTCTGATCCAGATCAGATTCCAACCTTGGCGTTGCTCAGCACGAGTGAAGAAAATCTTCGCGGGCGTGCCGAGCGACTGGCTACCAGATTGAGCGGTAGTGATAGCATTCGAAATGTACAAATCACTTCGGAGGAAGCCCGACTTATCCAAGACGGGCGTTGGCGTTTTCCTTCGCGACAGATTCGTGTGACCCATGAATCGATGAAGGCTCAGAGTTGGCAAAGCAAATTAATGGACGATATGCCGGCGGTCGCTGTGGAGTGCGACGAGGATGCGATTTGCATCGATCTGAGATGGATTTCGGCTTCGGATGACAGCCGGCTAGCAGAAGCCTTGGGAGGAACCATCACCGCTGGGCCAAGTGCTAGATGACTCTCGCACAGTTGCGGCTTCTTAAACCTACAACAGAGGCTGCGACGAATAGGACGGGAATCGACCCTGGGTCGTTTTGCTGTTGGCCGCCGGACCTCGATAGTCCATCCCCTGCGTTGATGTCTGCCCCAACCATGATGGGGCTTTTTGCAGCTCCATTCCCGATGTCGTCTATTCGATTAACTGCGAGTTCAAGTCGTTGGAAGGAAATGATTGTTCTTTAATCTGCCAAGTCATGGAGTTGTTAGTTTTGGATATGCGATTGAAATCGATTTGAATGTAATTGGTGCGATTAGCGTAATCAGTAATTCTTAATTGATGGTGTGAAGGACCCTTGCTCGCGACCCATTGGGTGTACTCAGAGACCGTTTCTTTACCGTCTTGCTCTTTGCAACTTCAGTTGGAATATCCACGTTATTGAACAGGTGTGCCATCAGTTGCATCGCATCCGAGCTCTCTTTGGGTTGGGTTGCAATGTGGCTCAAGTAGGCAGACCTGACAAAGCGTGTAGGGAGTGTGTAATCAGCTCGTACAGCCCCCAGTAATTGTGCTATGGCAAGTAAGCAAATCGTGATTCGCCTGCCTGATGAAAGTGGTTTTCACGATACCAGAAGACCTGCTGACTGCTGGTCAGTATGTGCCTGAATGCTGCAAAGCTGATAAGGAACTTGGTGAAGTTGCGAGGGCACTTGATATCTTTAAATTGCTTGAAATCAAAGAGCCTGCTTGTGATCGTTAGCTGAGAATTCAGGATGGTCTTAAGCTTGAGGTGACCATACCCCAGAGGGCTTTAGAGAAACGGAGCGCGCGGCAGGAGCCAGTGTTTGTGCCGAGCATCTCGTTGGCATGGCAACTTGCGTGGTATCTGAAAAGGAAAGCTAGTAAGCTCATCTACAGGTGGTATCAACGGTGGCTGCCGTTCTTAGCCGGGCTGTAAATTTGACGTCAGCGGGTTGCCGGGCTGCACACGATTCAAGCTGCTAGAATTTTTCCATCCAGATAAGGTGGTTCCACCAAGGTGTGTCGTTCATTTGCGCGCTGCCTGGAGTCGATCTGCCGTTGAGAACGATTTCCTTGATCTCGCTATGTAGTTTTTCGGCAACGTCTAGATTTTGCTGCAGCACGTCATCCTGCTCACGGGGGTCCTCGGCAAGGTTGTAAAGTTGACGCTTGGATTTAGGTGTCTCCATCACCAATTTCCAGTCGCCGTCGCGAATTGCAAAACCGCCAGACGCACTGTGATGGATCATGGGACCTCTGTTCATCCTTGAATTGGGGTTGGTCAGCACAGGAGCAAAGCTAAAGCTGTCTTCACCTTCATTCGCTGCCAGTTGATTCTCTGTGATCGCTGCCAGTGTTGCCAGAATGTCTGTTTGGCAGACAGGTTGGTTGCATTGGCTTGCCGGCGCGACCTTAGCAGGCCAGCGAATGAACATCGGTACTCGGTGTCCTCCCTCGTAGATGGAACGCTTGCCTTCTCTGTAAATTCCGTTGCTTTGGTGCGAAAACTTCTTGGCTCTCTCTTTCCATGTGGTCTCAGGGCCATTGTCGCTCGTGAAAATGACCATTGTATTTTCGGCAAGTTTTTCACGATCCAGCATGTCCAGAATTCGACCCACGTGCCAATCAGTCTCCATCATGAAGTCACCATAGGCGCCGGCTTCGCTCTGACCGCGAAACTGGTCAATGGGGATGACGGGTTTATGGGGTGATGTGTAGGGCAGGTACAGGAAAAAGGGTTCGCCTTGCCGGGCAGTTTCAGCCCGTCCCTGAACCCACTCGATTGCTTGATCGGTAAAACGCGTCAGGCATTCGGAATCAACAAAGTCGGGTGCAATTTCAAGCTGTCCACGGACAACACCAAGGTCACTTGTGGTACCTGGCTTGGAAAGTTGTTGATCATAGGGCGGCATGATGCGGTAGTCTGCTAAAGCGATCTTGTTCGGTTTTTTCTGGGTGTACTGTGTTGGGGGAACCTTCGCGTAGCGACCATTGAACCATGCCAGCACACCATAGTTCATGGATGCCGGGATTCCCCAGAAATAGTCAAACCCTTTATCCAGGGGCATGTCCAATACGGGCTTGGACCAGTCTCTTGTTCCACGATCACCAGGGAAGTCCATGCCAAGATGCCATTTGCCGACCATCGCGGTCGCGTATCCGCGTTGCTTCAGCAGGCTCGCCAGTGTGGTGCGACCATCGGCAATCAGGCATTTTTTTTCTGCCCCATAGACTCCCTTTTTCAAGCTGGTGCGCCAGCTGTACCGGCCAGTCAGCAGACCATATCGACTTGGCGTGCAGACAGTGTCACTGCAGTGGGCATCTGTGAACGTCATGCCTTCTGTTGCGAGTCGGTCAAGGTTGGGAGTCTCGAACTTTGCCTCAGGGTTCAAGCAACTGGCGTCGCCAAAACCTTGATCATCCGTGTAGATCACTATCACGTTGGGGCGGCTGTCTGCCAGTGCCTGAGCATTGCTGACAAGTGTCAGCAATGTGATGAAAGCAGCCGTAACGCAGAAATTCAATTTGAACATGGGTTATCGCCGTTGGAAATGATCGCCGAAGTGGCTGTAGTTGTGATAGGGAACTACCTCTCTTTGCCAAGATTTCACTGCCTCGTCGTAGACTTGTCGCATGCGGATCAAGTCACCGGCAGCGGATCCAATCTCTGATAGATCCGTCAATTCACCAGGGTCATTCTGAGTATCATACAATTCTTCGGTGGGAGAAATCTGGTCATCGCGGTAGGGCCAGTAGATGTATTTCCATGAGTCCGTCACGACAGCGTAACTGTGTGCTTTCTTGGGACCCCAGACATTGATCAGGGGTAGTGAATCATGAATCTTTGCTTTGGGTTCATTGTAAAGAACCATAAGATCCTGCCCGTCCATGTTTCTGGGGACTTGGATACCTGCGAGTTTCAGAATGGTGGGTGCAAAATCCACATTACCGGTCAATGAATCGCAACGCAGTTGTTTCCCACTGTTGCTGTGCCGCGGGTCAAAAATGATCAGTGGGACACGAGATGATTCTTCGTAAGGTAAAACCTTTGATCCGTAGCCATGGGAACCGCAGAAGAACCCGTTGTCAGATGTGTAGATCACTACGGTGTTCTGCCTGACGCCAGCGTTATCGATTGCTTTGCGAATCATTCCCAAAGCGACATCGATGGCGTAAATCTGTTGATAGTAGGTTGCCATGACTTCGTCATACTTGTCGCTATAGTTCCAGCTGTGGAATCGCTCGAACTGACGTCCGGCACGACTCTGCAGTGAGAAGTGAGCCCCATAATCACGACCATAATTTGCTGGTCGTGTGAATTTTTTTCCCGCATAGATGGAGTCGAATTGCGGGTCGGGTGTTGCAGGTTTGTGCGGAGCTTTGAAACTGATTGATAAACAAAAAGGGCGATCCGATTTGGCGGCCTCTGCGATGAAGTCACTACCAAAGGCTCCATAGGATACGGTCGAATGGGGGTAGTCTTTTACGTAGTCCTTCATCGATTTGTTGCGCTTTGTTTCGTAGTGTGTCTGACCAGGGCCTCCGCCCCAGCGGTCAAAACTGGCTACTGGCAAGTCGCCCTTTGATCCCGGTTGTTCCGTGACTTCAAAACCAAACTTGCCAGCAAACGCTGTCTGGTAGCCTTCAGCACGTAACATCATCGGATAGGAACGGTGCCAATGTTCGGATAACAATGCCCCATGCTCGAAATTACAGCCGGTCTTGTATTCGTACATCCCCGTCATGATGTTAGCGCGACTGGCCATGCAAATCGCAGTTGTGTCGTAATGGCAATCAAAAATCATGCCGTCACGCGCTAGTTTGTCCATGTTGGGGGTTTGTACTTCTGGTGTGCCATAGCAACCCATGGAGTAAGTGCATTGATCGTCTGCTAACAAGAACACAATGTTGGGGCGTTGATCAGCTTTAGACTTGTTGGTAACCGTGTCGTCAGCAAATGCTGAGTTCAGGTGGCAAGCAAGTACGAATGAAAAGACCGCGAAGTGAAATTGTTTTACCATTAGCTTTCAATGATGCAGGGTCGTTGAGGTCAGGTGCTTTTTATCGAGTCACTGCTGCTGAATTACTTGATTGCGGACGCGTTTATGTGGCGTTGAATCTTCGGCACTGATGACTTGTAAATTTTAATGTGCTTGGACATTCCGTTCTGAGTTCCCTTCCCATTACTTTAGCAGACGTTGCTTCTGGAAATTCATTGCTGCGGAAAGGCAGTAAAGAAATGTGTATGCAACCAACGAGAAATCTGCCGTTGAT
>NZGD01000197.1 GCA_002690925.1 Rhodopirellula sp. | reverse complement strand
TGGGCGTTGGTTGCTCGGCTGCCGTTGCAAGGCGTCCTGATCGCCTGGGTTTGGTGGGCGGCGGTGAAATCGCAATGAGTTTCGTGTCTCCCAGCTATTCTCAGTGTCTCTAAATCAGATGACCCGGAAAACGGTGTTTGGGCTCCGTTTCGGTGGGTCGCAACGAAGTGGGTGATTGGAAACATCGCGATGTTCAGGGTCAATCGCGGTTCTCATCTGGACCGAAAGGGAGGTCGCTACGGCTCCTAACCCAAACCGGCTAAGACACAGAGAACGTAAGAATTCTGGCCCAGAAACCGAAATCCGGCCGCGAGTGCTGGCCAGAGTGTTCTCAGGATTCTGAGACGACAGAGAAACTGTCGCCACGAACATCGACGCAAGTGGTTGCGGGATAACGGGATAAAACGAAAAAAGCCGACGTGGAGCACACGTCGGCTTTTCGTTTACTTGCGGGTCAGAACGTGTTCCAACCTTTCAGAGAAGTTGCGGGAGCCGGATTCGAACCGACGACCTCGAGGTTATGAGCCTCGCGAGCTACCGGGCTGCTCCATCCCGCGGTATGTCTGACAGCCCACACATGTGTCTGTCGAGTGAGTGTTATCTACCAACAAGTGCAAAGTGTCAAGGGTCGAAATCAACGAGTATTGATGCGAGTTACCTGTTGCAACAGAGGTGTCATCGTCATGCAGCCTGGCTTAATTGAAAGCAAATGGGTTTGCGGCCGAAGTTTCGTTCGGATTCTCTCGGAAAGCACTTTGTCCTGACCGCGTCTCAGGACCCCAGCCACTGCATGCTTTACTTCGGCACCTCGACGTTGACTGTATTTTCGATTTTGAGTTTTCGATTTTGGGTGAGTGAATCGCATCTGGCTGGCTCACTCAGCAAGAGTGTCATGTTGAAGACATCGGCACCCTCATTGTCAACGCAGCCCGATTCACGCGTTTTTTGCGTAAGATCGAGAGTTTTTCCCGTTTTTTCTTGTCCAGATGAGCCGATGACTAGAATCTGATTCGCTTTAAATCGTCTCGAGCCCTATCCTATATGAGATGTGAGCGAACAGGCCTTGGCCTCATGGACTTATCTATCTCTTTTTTGTGAGTTGATTCGCCACCACGCACTATCGCCGCAGCCATCTAGAGAACCCTCTCGAACCGATGACACACGCCGATTCAACAACCTCACGATCCAGCAGCGATGACAGCGGAAACCAACCGCCCGCTCGCAATCCGCCCGATATTGTGTCGCCCGACACTTCGGGCAAACCATCTCTTCCACCTATCAAGGGGTCTGTGCTCGGCGGCGGTCAGACGGGAATGCCACCTCCTCCACCGGCTGCGAAACCTCATGGTGTGACGCCGCAGACCAACCTACCAACAGGTACGACGCAAAGATCAACAGCGAATGCAGCGAAGTCTGTTCCTCTTCAGGCTCCCGCACCAATTGTCCAGGCTCCCGAACCGGTTGTCCCTCAGGCTCCCGCACCTATTGTCCCTCAGGCTCCCGCACCGGTTGCTCCTCAGCTTCCCGCCGCTGGTACTCCTCACCCTCCAACACCTGTTGCTCCTCAGGCTCCAGCACCTGGTACCCCGTCGTCTTCAGCCGGCACTTCGAGGAGTCCAGTTCCTCCCCCTCCGCCGCCAAGGTCGACATTGGCGCCGATCCGGAAACCTCAGGAGCCCACGGTTAGTACGGGAGTTGGTTCAGCGAAGGGGGTGCGATGGAGGGGAGAACTTGCTGGCGTTGGCGAAGCAAGCAGGAAACCTGCACCCACAGACTCCGGTTTCGATGAGCTTGAGCCACCTACGGGGGGTAGCGAGGATCCTAATGCCCGCGATCAGGTGACGCGCGAAGCACCATCTTGGTTGGTCAGCATGGTGATCCATTTGATCCTACTTTTGATTCTCGCATTCATTAGTACTCCTGCAGGGACATCGATCGGAACACTGATGCTCAGCATCGGACAGAGTATCCGTGACTCACCTGTTGAATTCGCAGAGTTTGAGATCTCGGCGGTGGATAATCCAAACGACAGCGAAGCGATGGAGGATGTTGAGGCTGAAGTTGATCTGGATTCCTTGTTTGAAGTAGATGAGTTGGAAACACCTCAGGAGGTTGTTCCTGTCGAGATTGGGGAGGGTGCCCTGGAACTTGTGCAGCCCATGTTCAATGGGCGAAGCGGCGCGATCAAGGCGGCGTTGCTTGCTCGGTTTGGTGGAACGATCAAGACTCAGAATGCTGTCAAGCTTGGCCTGGAGTGGCTGAAACGCAATCAGTTGAAAGATGGCTGTTGGAGTATGAGAGGCCCTTTCAACGACGGTGGGTTTACAGAAAATAAAACTGCGGCAACCGCCATGGCTTTACTGGCATATCTTGGCGACGGACACACTCACAAAAAAGGTGATTACCAGGAAGTCGTCGAGCGGGGGATGAAATGGCTTGTGAAGCAACAGGATCGCCAAGGTTTCTTTGCTAAGAACGCGCGCAGTCATGAAAAGATGTACGCACAAGCTCAGGCGTCCATTGCCATTTGCGAGCTGTATGGAATGTCAGGTGATTCGTGGTTACGTCCGCACGCCCAACAAGCCATTGACTTTGCCGAAAAAGCTCAATCCGACGCGGGTGGATGGCGATACGAACCCAATTTTGATTCTGACACATCCATGACGGGCTGGTACGTCATGGCGCTTGAAAGTGGCCGTGCAGCGAAGCTGGATGTGAACGTTACTGTCTTGAATCGAGTCATGCTTTATCTCGATGACGCTGCGTCGTACGACGGTGCCGCCTACGGTTACCAGGCACGGAATGCTCCAAGCTCGGCAATGACGGCAGAGGGATTACTGTGTCGTCAATACATCGGGTGGGAACGTGATCATCCGCCGATGGTCCGTGGAATCTCTGCTTTACTGGACGATGCGCCCTTCGATATCAGGGACCAGGACGTTTACTACTGGTACTACGCAACGCAAGTGTTGCATCATTTTGGCGGCTCACCTTGGCGGCGTTGGAATGATGTTATGAAAGTAGAATTACCAAAAAGTCAGGTGAAAACCGGACGAGAAAGTGGTAGCTGGGCACCGCAGCGAGACCGTTGGGGTAAGAACTCTGGCCGGCTCTATACCACTTGCCTGTCACTTTTTTGCCTTGAGGTTTACTATCGCCATATGCCAATTTATGACACGGCATCAGCGAAAGGTGCTGAGTGAGTTGTTCCAAACCGAGCGAGTCCGTCTCAGGCTACAAGTAGCGAGCATTACTGAGTAACAAGCATCACGAAATCGATTGGGGCTCATCTTGCGTTTCTTTTTCGGCTGTCGCTTGCGTTGATCTTGGTAGGTTCACTACGCGGGACCCAACCGGCGTTCGGCGAACGAACAAGCCAAGGGCGATGCAGGCGATGACGGTAGCGGCAGCCGGCCAGTCGCCGATGCGAACAATCAGACTGATGCGTTCGTCTTTGTTCGGGGCCGCTATCACGAAGCCGTTCTCACCGGTTTGTAGCCGCTCGATGATCTGACCGCGACTGTCGATCCAAGCAGTCGGTCCGTTGTTAGCAGCGGACAGAATCGGACGTCGGCAAGCGATCGCTACCATTTGTGCACAACGAAGGTGATGCTCGATGACGCTGGTGTTTTTAAACCAACCATCATTCGTCACTGTCGCGATCACGTTGGGTGTCTGTCCACTAGCGTGGAATTGGTGCATCTGGCTGATTGCCACTCTTTCCACCGCAGTTTCGATGCAAACATTTGGCGCTACCCATGTGTCGCCCACTTGCATGAGTTTCCCGCCCTCACCCGGTTCCATACCCATGCCTGGGGGAACTAGCTTGCTTAAGCCCGGCAAGGAGGGGAGGATCGGAATATATTCGCCAAACATGACAAGGTGGGTTTTGCCGTACCAAGATTCAACCTCGTGGTTTGAGTTGATATTGATCACACCGCTGTAAACCTTGATACGCTTGCCGTACTCAACGACCCCGCAACCGACGATCAACTCAGGCGGATGAGTGCTGTTGGATTGTTCCCGTCCCAACGCTGACTGCACAAAACCAGCTCGTTCTTTGAAAGCGAATTGTTGATTTCGGACGCCAGCTTCAAACTCTTCGAAGTCGCCTGGAAATTGCAGGGGAAGCGTGGCTTCCGGCAACAAACTGACGAGTGGATTGGTTGCACCGTACATTGATTCTGGCCAAATGTACGCATCAATTATCTCCGGCGTGAGCCGCGCGGCGTTCACAGACGTCGCTGCATATTCCTGGAATATCTGTACTTGTCGTTCGGGATTAATAACGTATTCAACTTTTTCATTGCGTTGGATCAAAGCAAACCGTGCCAGGGGCTCACCCAATGGTTCGCTGAGCCGGTAGTTACCGTACGCCAAGACGGCAAGAAAGCTTGTCAGCGTGATTCCCAACACAAGTGCGTACTCGTTGCCACTGATCTGCCGTTTGCATCGTTGGATCGTTTGCCAGACGAATACGTTGGCGAGCGCCAAAAGGGCACTGACTCCATAGCTGCCGAACAGGTCTGCGATCTGAACGAGGATTGGGACATTGATCAATACATGGCCCAGCATCAACACAGAAATGCCAGTGAGCAGATAATTGCGAATGTATTCCAACGCAACCCAGGTAAGTGGAACAACCAGCAGCAAGCTGATGCCACGTTGAAACAAAAACCGCGAGAACGCCACAAAAACTGTCTGATAACCTGCTAGATAGAAGCCTAACGCCAGCCAAGGTCCATGCATCAATGGATGTGCGTGCCGTAAACCCTGCAGTGAAACGAGCCAATACAGTGAGGCTGCGGCCCAGATGATCATGTAGTCGCGTTTGCTGAATCGTGACTGCAGAGTGATCAGTTGGATCAGCGGTATCAAAGCCACAAACCCGAGCCACCAGAATTGCAGGGGTGGTTGGGCCAGCCACAAACAAAGAACGCTCAAAAACGCTGGTAGAACAACGCTCAAGCGTCGCAAATCGCTAGAATTGTAGGTTGTCATCGGCGAAATGATAGAGATTTCGACTCGGAGAGGGAATCTCGGTTTGCGGAAGTCTCTCGAGTGTGAATTCGCGCTGACGATGTTCTGGTAACGGTTTACAATACTTAGCTCCAGCTTTTCTCTCACGGGCTTGATTATCCATGAGTTCACCTCCATTCGAATTTTTGGGTCCGTATCGAATCGGCAAGCCGTTGGGGCGTGGCGGTATGGGGACAGTGTTTGCGGCGGTTCATGAGAAAACGAAACAGCCTGTCGCGGTCAAGTTGATTTCAGACAGCGTTGCTGATGAGGCAAAATTCAGACGTCGTTTTGATGCGGAGATCAAGAGTCTGCAAAGCCTTTCTCACAGTGGGATTGTCAGAATCTATGGGTTCGGTGAAGAAGAGGGGCACCTTTTCTATTCAATGGAACTGGTGCGTGGTGATTCGCTCCAGAAAGTGATCAAACGCGAAAAACGTCTGGAATGGCAAACCACGATCGATGTTGCCATTCAAATTTGTGGGGCACTCAAACACGCTCATGACATTGGCGTGATTCATCGTGATCTCAAGCCTGCCAATCTTGTTGTTGATGAGAATTGGCGAGTGAAACTTGTGGACTTTGGAATCGCAAAGATCTTTGGAGACTCGAACACCGTCGCAGGATCCTTGTTAGGGACGGCTGATTACATGGCCCCTGAGCAGGCGACGAGCGAAGGGATCACTCAAAGGACTGATCTCTACGCGTTGGGCAGCGTCATGTACGCGATGCTCTCGGGCCGTGCTCCATTCACTGGGAAAAGTGTAACGCAGGTGATCAATGCTTTGCAGAGAGATCGCCCTGTGCCCATCGACTTAATTCGCCCAGATGTTCCGCCTGAATTGGTTGAACTCATCCATGAATTGCTTGAGAAATCTCCCGATGACCGACCGCCGACCGCCTTGGCTGTCATGAATCGGTTAAAAGCAATGAAAGCCGGATTGGAGCGTATCCAGACGGTGGCCGCTGAAGGATCGTTAACGGAAGAAGGACCGGGGGATGACAATCTTCTGAGTGACCTACAAGCTCTCAGGCCACCAGCAGAGCGTGAGGCGACGGAGAATGCTGTTGATGTTCGGACAGGCGCATTCAAGCCGCGCGCATCGGAAAATGAAATCCAGTCTGCAGGTTCAGACGACCTCATCATCATGAGTCCTGAGGAACCCACTGTGTTGTCGATTGGTAATGTGGGGCCGACGCGACTGATTGAGGGAATGGAGGGCGAAGATGATGGTATAGCAGCCAAAACGCATTTCCAGACCGTTCACGACCCTAAGTCAGAGTTAGGTGTGCAGGGCAACCGTACTGCGTCGACTGACCAAGGTTTGGCGGGTTGGGGGAAAATCGTAGTGATGACGTCATGCCTCATTTTCGGAGGTGGGCTTTTCTTTTGGGCCATGCAAACACCCTCACCCGATACGCTCTATCTCGATGCTTTAAGCGGCAACACAACTGCCATGCAAGCTTTTTTGCAGTTGTATCCCGACGACCCACGGTCGATTGAAGTGCAGGATTTGAAAATCGGTATCAAGCTTCGAGGTGTGCTCAAACGCCTGAAAGCACAAAGCAAACTTGGGATCACTGAGTTGTCACCCTCTGAGCAAAGTTTTGTCAGTGTCATGGAGGGGCGGGAATTGAATCCTCGTGACGCGGCAGACAAGATTGATCAATGGCTTAACGTCTACGGCACAGAGGCTGTTATTCAGGATATGGAATTGCGTGAGATGGTCGCTATGGCCAAACGGGAACGGCAGCGTTTACGGGAGCGTGCGCCACTGAATGCAATCGACCCGAGGGCTGCGGATTTACTCAAACGTGTTCAGGATGCCGTGGAATCGGAAGATCCTGATCGAACCAGAAAGGCACTTGTTGGGATCATTGATACATTCGATAAGATCGACTGGGCCGAGCCCGCCGTCGAGGAAGCTGCCCGACAACTCAATGCATTTGACGCGGCTCAAGCGGAAAACGAGGACAATGAGTCCGACTTGCAGTTGAATTCTGGGGACAGGGGGATTCCTGATTCCAATCATTGACGCGGTAAGTTCACTACGGCTTAACCTTTGAGCGAAAATGAGGTTTAAGCATCATCGGACGAAGGACGCGGACTGACAACACATTTTGGGCTTGAGTGTTCAACCGTTTTGAATTTTCTGGATAAGAGGAATCACGAACAATGAGCGTCCCCGGTCATCAAGAAGGCGCTTGCATGTTGCGCTAAAAACGGTTGCCATGATTGGATTCTGTGTTGGTGCTCGTTTTCTCTTGATATAAGCAGCGCAGTCTTGAGACTTATTGTGTCGGGGAAAAGATTTTCGAATTGGGGATGGTTTGGATGGAAAAGTACATTGGTTGGTTGTTGGACGCTGCAAAATTAGTTGCTTCTGATGTTCATTTGGTAGCGGGTTACCCGCCAACACGGAGAGAACACGGTGAGCTTTTGCGGATCTGTAAGCAAGTGCTATCGAGTTCTGATATTGAGTTGTGTTTGAGGAGCATCTGCACCCCAGAGCAACATGACGTATTCGTGCGTGAACGAAATCTCGATTTTGCGTTCATGTTGGATTCCAATGGCGAGTTGCAGAAGCATGGTTGCACACAGGACGGGGGGCAACGCTTTCGGGGGAATTTGTTTTATAGCAGCGGCAGTCCAGGTGCTTGCATACGGGTCATTCCGAGCCGAATTCCTGAGCTTGAAGAGAACAATTTTCCAACAGATTTGGCAGAACGTTTGGCTTCTTATCGAAATGGTTTGATTATTTTCTCTGGCGTCAGCGGATCAGGAAAAACGACATCGATGGCGATGCTTTTGAATGCCATCGCCAAACAAGGCGGTAAAAGAGTCATCACGATTGAAGACCCCGTTGAGTATCTGTTTCCGTATGACGGAAATTCCATAATCACTCAACGGGAGGTTGGGGGGGACGTCGAGTGCTTCGCCAGTGGTCTGCGTCATGCTTTGCGACAAGATCCGGACATCATCCTGGTGGGGGAGATTCGTGACGCAGAAACGGCTCGCATAGCGATGAGTGCCGCCGAGACTGGTCACCTTGTTATATCAACGCTGCACTCGCGGGATGCCAAAGGGGCGATCACGCGGATGTGGGATTTGTTCCCAACAGCTCAGCAGAATGAAACACAGACTATGTTGGCAGCAAGTCTGCGAGGGGTGATCTGCCAACATTTGTTGCCGAGTTCCATTCCTGGTGAGCGTCGAGAGTTGGCTTTGGAAGTGGTGTTGCGCAACAACGCGGTAGCGGCAGGAGTAAGAGCAGGTCGGATCGATACACTCGAGACTGCAATCTTAGCTGGCCGAAAAGACGGGATGGTGAGTCTGGACGATTCCCTCGGTGAACTATTGCGGCAAGGACGGATTACTCAAGAGACTGCATTTCAGTTTGCCACAGACCCCCGCCAGCTTTCGCGGATGTGAGTTCAGGTCGGAGGTGTTTTCGAAGTCGGGGGGACGGCCGACTGCTTTGACTAGGGGATGTTTTGCATCGTTTGCGTACGTGCGGTAAGGAACCCCCTTTGACTTGGCTTGCCTCGGCGTCGCATCAATCCTCATCCCCGCTCTTTTTCCCTGAACCGCGGCAGCAGAGGCAATCTTCCATCAGTCGTGTTCGGTTGTTTTAAATCAGGCGGTAACTGGCTGGCCCCTAGTCTTGTCTTGCGTTCATGGGCAGCCCCCGGTTTTGTTAACAACATGTTGGTCCAAGGCATGTCTGCGGCATTCTTTTCTAGCCGAAACCTTTGACTGTCGATTGATGGATTCAAACTCTAAACCTGAAACAGCCTTAGGTGAAGGATATTCGAGGCTGGCGTTAACGCTCTTCAGTTTCCATTTCTCATTATCGACGAGGGAATTGTGAACCAAATCTCGCAGGGATGTTTTCCCTTAGAGTACGGGCAACAAGAACGCGATCTGAAGAGTAGACCCAATCACTCTCAACAGCAGACGTAGCGATGATTTCTGCCCGCCCGTGCTCTGGTTGGATGCATGTCGCATAGGTCATCGCGAGGAGTAGGAGTTGGCGGAAGCTATTTTGGGTCTAAATAAGCACTTTGCGGGTTTTGGGAATCGCCCGTGATACTGACCATTGGTGAATGCTAGTGGTGGGTTTCAAAGTCACCGCAATGAAGTTGTAACCCGTCCCACCGCGAAGATTTCACGCCTATGCAGTGCACCACTTCAAAAGTTTCTGTTCGATTGGACACGAAGCTCAAGCAGGGACGGTAAAACACATGTGGTGGAATCATCAATCAAGCAGGTGTATCTTGACGGCGGTAGGCCGACTGTCATTCAGAAATCTGTTAATGGTGGTACTGTCGCTTTAATGAAACGAGCCCTACACTTCAACGGAAGACAGGCATGTCAGATCATCGGAAGCAGCTAACTCGCCCAGCTGCAGTGGAAAAAGATGAGTACGCTGTGGAGATGATCCAGGGCTGGATCGCTGATCGGGGACTCGCCTGCTCGCTGAATCTCGGGCACTGGCATCACAATTCAAAGTTAGATGAACGTCACGCCTGGGGAGTGATGCTAGCGGATCTTGCAAGAGAAATTGCATTGCAGCTTGAAGGCGTTACGGAGCAGGATCCGAGCGAATCATTAAAAATGATCATCGAAGCAATGCTTTCAGAGTTGGGGAATGACGGTAGTTCAAGCGCTGAACAGGAACTCACCCCGGAGTGATTGTGAGTGTGTAAGCCGCTATCAAATAGACGGAAGCAGCCACGCAGTCAGGAAGTATTCGAGGGCTGGTCTCTAAAATTTGATTCCGGCGTCAAGATAAAGGCCGGCATCCAAGTCAAGTTCACTTGCAGCTCGTTCGTATTGAACGGTCCGACCAAAAGCGATCCCTGCCTCGACGAAATGACCTCGATTGCCCTTTTCCAGCACTTCATACCCCCCCATGATTCGGAAGTCGCGGATAGTCAGTTCATCCGTCATTCCTGAATCACGCGTGACCGCCCAAGTGTTTCCGCCAATGCTGCCGCCTAGATAGGCCCAGCCCTCTGCTTCTCCACCTTGTTTCCATAGTCGATGAAAGATGCGTGGACGCGGCATCGTCGCATCGATTTTCCATTCTGGTGTCGGAGTCCAAACGATTCCAAACGCCGGCAGCAGATTGAAATCCGCGCGGTCAAAGTAAACTGCACCAAGAGAGACGGTTAAGTCGCTCCGACACTTCCAATTCATCAAAGCCAGACCAAAGACACGGAAAGCTTGATCACTGGTGGTGAAGTCACTGCGGATCGAAGGAGTAACTACCACCGTTGAGGAGAACTTTGGATTCCATTTGCGCTGGTGCAGAATATTCAATCCGGTGTTGTAGAGTGCGGACGGTAAATCCAAAGAGTTAAGTCCCTGTAGCTGATCAGCACGGAAATACGGTCGCAAACCAATCAAGTTGTCCATGCTTCCTAACGGAATCCCAAAGTCTGCACGGACCTCCTCAAAGGCCTGATTCATGCCACCTTCCGTGTCACCCAAGTCCAAGAGGTAGCCCCCCCGAACTTCAACACCTTGACAAAAGCTCCTGCGGTAACGCTCGATGGGTGTTTCACGGGGGTCTTGAAGCGGAATGTCGCGGGCTGCAGGGTCATAGATGAGAGACTGTGGATTGCGGGCACCTAGTGTCTGACCGCTGCATTGCACATAGGATAGCGTGACCGACAGAGTCAGTAACGTAAAAGCCAGTCGTGTGAAACACAGGTGCCGCATCTTGTTTGCCAGGTTTGAGTCGACAGTTGGTTACCAAACTTTCTATGTTCAGGGAAAGAGTGATCACTGTGTGTGAATGCCCAGCAGTGACATGCTGCTCATTCTTTGCCTGAAGCGGCGTCGTGCCACAGTTGGGAAAAAGACCTAGCACTCACAGCACTTGTTGGTCAGGCAGTTGTGTTCTGTCCCGTCGCAGGTTAAAGATGAACACAGCCCGAAAATGAGCTCAGCATGCCTATTGGAGCTCGGCAGGTATGTTGGCATTAGGCGGAATGCGTTGCTGATCAGTTTCTGCTCCTTTCTTGGCTGATTCTTCATTGTTTTTCTTCTTTCTTAATTCACGTGCCTGTGCATCAGCTACGTCGATGGCATTGAGCATGTTTTGGAGCATCGGCATCACCACCTGTCTATAAATACCTTCCGCGCTAGGAAAGTTTTTGAGTTGCTGGAATGTGCTGTAGGAAACCTCGCCTTCTGACGTGGGTAGATTGACCTTTTGTGTTCTGCCGGCGGCATCAACCAGTACGGACTGATAGACCCACGCTCCATTGTTGTCACGACTACGTATCACATCGTGGATTTGAGCTGTGTTGATATCAAAGCTGCCATCCACAGCCCGACTGTTTGGTGTTGGGCCTGAGGGCAGGCCAAGTGTAGTGGCGATTTTCTGCGTCGTATCCTGGACGGAGGCGGGTGACGAAATTGAATTTAGACGTTCCAGTTTGTTTTCCAATTCGGATAACTGCAGATCAGCGGAGAGTGTTTCAGCTTCGCCGATCGCTGATTTAAGAGATGCTTGGATCTGCTCAGAGGGGATGTTCTCGCCTGCAGAGGGAGGCATATGGGTGACTTCCTCAAGTATCGCTTGCTGCGGAGCTGCGGTCTTCAGCCTTGCCTTCCCGATCTGTCCCGCCGTTTCCAAGTGATTGGGGACATACCAACACAGCATCACAATCAACAGTGAAAGATGAACCAACACTGAGAACAAAACGGCGCGACGACGAGTAACAGATCGGCTAGACGGAACCTGGTCACGCGATTTTTTTACGTCAGTATCAAACATTAAGATCGGTCAAATTGGGTAGAGGTCCGGTATTCAAGATTCTAGGTGCGCGATGCGAATTGCGGGCAAAACTGTAAAATACCTGAAAACGCCTTAGATGCTGCAAGCATACACAAAGCACGCAAGTTCAACTCTGCCCAGAAGCAACATCGCTTATTTTTCCTGTGTCATGTAAACGAAACAATGACTCGGTTGCGTTGCCCCAACGGTTCTCTGGAAGGGGAAACTAAGCTGATGCTTCGTGACCCAAATTCCGATTTAGGCCACCCCGGCATAGGGTGCTCTATTGAGAAGGTTGCAGAATTGAAACACTCTGTCGTCGCGGAGACTTCTACTAATGAAAAGGCAGTGTGGTTTTCGCCATAAAAAAACGACTGGCAGGCACACACACCCGCCAGTCGTCTCCCCTCACGCAAACGTATATCAAAATTGGAAGGTTGGCAAAATTCCCTCTCTCTGGTCGGACTTTGAAAACTACGACGATGGATGAATCCGAATAGTAAGCCGCCTTACCTTTTCGATAAGCCAACAATTGCAAGCGGCGTACCAAGAAGTAAATTGCGCAAAGAATTTCTGGCAAACAGTTGTCATTGCTTTGTAAGTGTTGAATTTTGGGTGATCGCACCCAAAAGCGTGAGTCACTTTCAAGGAACCTGTTTTGTTGTCTGGCGTAGAGAATTTCTTTAATGCCAGTTTTCAGAGCAGCTTTGCCTGTTTGGCAGGCAGTTCAATTGGGGATAAACGCCTAACCGTTAAAAGTGGAATTTATGGATCGAGGAATTCCACTCAAACGCCTGGTACCGTGCTTAGCCGGGGTGGTGCGGTTGGCCTCGCCCGTCGGGTATTGGGGGGCATCTTCCGTCGTGCTCTATGTACCCGTCAAAATTCAAACAGAGGTGCATCGCTGTGAACCGACCGGTGAGATTGGTAGACGGAATTGGTAGATATCTACTACGAGCAATCGATTCCAGTTCACTGATACCCACGAGATTGCTGTTGGTGAAGCGACTTAAAGGGAATTCACACCAGCGTTTGAATCGATAACTGGAGAACGTAACGTAGCAAAATACAGCAGGCAGGTTATCGCCAACCCAGTACTCAACAAGAACCACACGGGTTGATAGGCGGCGCCGTTCTGGGTCGTGGTGAAGAAAAGATGCATTCCGGACACATTGCTTTCAGATAGTCGAGCCATCGACACAGAGAGAGCGTTGTTGGTGAAGTGAACCAAGATGCAGGGAAGGACACTGCCAGTTCGAAGGGCGATCCAACCAAGCAAGATTCCCATGCATGATGCAGCAATTGATTGCTGGAGAAATCCGTGCGAGATTCCAAACATCAAGGCGGTTACGACGATGGCTCGAAGCCGACCGCCCTGCCTCACCAGCCCTCCGAATATAAAACCTCGGAATGCAAGTTCTTCGCATAACGCGGGAATGAGAGCCATCAGGAAAACAATCGAAAACCAGGGCACCGTTTCGATTTGCTCGAGAAACGGTTGCATGGCCTGCACCGCCTTGTCACTGACGGGATAGGTGTATTCAATCCATTTCCCAAGGGCAAGGTAGAGTGGGTGCATCGTTAGACCAAGAGCTACTGCCATGGGAAAACATAACCAATGCGGCAAGCGGATCCTGAAGCTGGTTCGAAGTGAGGTTGTCAGCATGACTGACATCAGTAAGGCAGGAGCAAGTATAAACCCGAGTTGGGAGCTGAGAATCATTTTGGTAATGCCCGCGAGATCCTCTGGCACTGAGGTTGCCGCCAAACGTCCAAAAAATAGAGCGACCAGTATGATTGCTCCACAGGCATAAGCCTGTGCGATAGTGGACACCGGTTGTCGATCTCTCCAAAGGTGTTTGACCCATAAACCAAGTTCCCACTGTTCCTGACCACCGAACAAGACAGCCTCGTTTTCAAACTGGCGTTTCGCCCATGTCACCGCCAACCACAGACAACCTGCAGTGACGCCAAACACCAGCGGCAAGTGCAACAAGGCATCTCCGTATTGTCCCTCAACCAGCGATCTGACCAGCAGAAACATGCCCGTCACAGGAATTAGGCTGGTGCCGGCCGATAAGTTCATCCCAGGCAGCATTGGCAACAGCACAAGTGGCAGGGTAACCATCATCAGTGGCATTAGATAATACTGACCCTCCTTACTGCTGCGTGCCATCGCAGCAACCGCCAACGCAAGCGCACTGAACAGGCATGACAAAGGAATCAGGGCCACAAAAAGCCAAAGCATAGGTATAAGCGGTGGGGCTCCTAATGATGCACCACTCACTCCAATCTGTTGAAAAACAAAGGAACTGGTGAGCAACATGCTGGCAGCGTTTAAAATGGCCGTTAGCATACTGAAACTTGCAACAGCACCGAGTTTTCCCCAAACAATTTCACTGCGTAACGCTGGGCTGCACAGAAGGGTTTCCAACGTGCCTCGCTCTTTCTCTCCGGCGACCAAATCAATTGCTGGGTAGAACGCCCCTGTCATCGCCCATACGAGCATGATGAAGGGCAGCATTTTGCTCCAGAATGCAGCTTCACGCGTTCTTTCGGGAGACAAATCGACGTTGTCCCACTGAAAAGGTTCCAACATTTTCATGTCAATGCCTGATGCTGCAAGAGATTCAGCCACGCACGTTGCTTTCCAGTTGTTCAGAATGTCGGTCACTCGATTCATCGCAATTTGTGACTCATCCGAGGCGACGCTGTACAGCACCTGAGCGGTGGCCTTCGGGTCACCTGGGTTCGAGTCCGGCTCTGAAAAATGCGGCGGGAAAATCAGGACTGCATCGAAGGTGCCATCCCGAACCCAGCGGTTGGTTGCATCAGCAAGCGTGTCACCTTCTGCTAAATCATCAACGCCGCGCAAAAGTAGCGATAAGTTGTTTGAGCCGTCTGTGTAGTGTTCACAAAATGCATCACCTTCCAGTAATGGAGGGACTCCCTGAATATTCTCGGAGCCTACCACACAAACAGTGGTAGTGTGCTGTTGCGTGAACTGAGCAATTTGCAATAGCAAGGTTCCTACGAGGGGATACAGCATGATCGGAAGCAAAGCGATCGTGAATAGCGTTCGGCGGTCCCGCAGTTGGTCACGCATCTCTCGAACATAGATAAGCAAGATCGCAGAGAAACGGGGCTTGTTCGACGTTCGTTCTGGTTGCGTTAAGAGATCATGCGAGCGGTTCATGCTGACGGGTCTCCTGCAGAGCGACGTAACGATTTTTCCTCGTTGGCGTCGGTCTGTTTTCCATCCTGTCGCTTTTCGTGTTGGCTCAATAGGCCAAAAAACAGCTCCTCAAAGTCGTCTTCATTGTGGCGTTCTTTCAAGTCCTTGAGTGTTCCGATGTCGAGAATCCGGCCTTGGTGCATGATCGCGATTCGGTCGCACAGACGTTGCACTTCGCTCATGATATGAGTGGAAAAAATCAGGCACTTTCCGGAAATTCGCAATTCGTTGATCACTTCCAGTAGGTTGCGAGCGACCAGCACATCCAAGCCTAATGTTGCCTCGTCAAAAATCAGAACTGGCGGATCATGGACCATCGCACGAGCAATGGAGACCTTCTGCTTCATACCGGTGGACAGCTTACCGCCTGGGACGTTGCGAAATTCGTTCATGCGCAACTGATCAAAAAGAGATTCCAGTCGCGATTGAAGTGTTCCACGAGCCATGCCATGTAGACGCCCGAAATAGGTTACCAACTCCCATGCGGTCATCCGATCGTAGATCGCCGTGTTATTGCTAACGAACCCGATGTTCCGACGTACCGCAGCTGGGTTGGTACTGACGTCATAGCCGGCTACGGTCGCGGTCCCACTGGTTGGAGTGAGTACCGTGCTAAGGATGCGTAAGACTGTGGTTTTGCCAGCTCCATTCGGGCCGAGCAATCCAAAAATCTCACCTCTTTTGACTGTGAAGGAAACCTGATCAACGGCGACAAATCTGCCGCGACTCAAATCGTCATAGGCTTTGGTCAGTTGATCGACTTGGATCATGGAGCGAGTCTTCTGGCAGTGCGGCGAACGAGTTGCCACGTTGCTTTGGCAGGATACCCCGCATTACGCAGGACATATCGGTTGTGCAGTTGGTCGATCCAAAAATGGTATGCACACTGTGGATCTGCCACTATAGATATGTAGCTCCCTTCGGATGGTGTTGAGGCAGATGACTGCAGAAAGACGATAGCTTTTCAGCAACGTGCCCGGACTAATCGTCAATCCTTCACGCGAAGTCGCACGACCGGCCCAGTCACAGATTCGAGGGCTTGGATGTCGTCAGTCGCAGCTTTCGCAGCTCCCTCGGTTGCGATATGGGTCATGATCACCAATGGAACCGGGTCACGGTGCGGCCCACCCTCGCGGCCTTCGTGCTGAATGACCGATGCGATGGAGATTCCGTGTTGTGCCAGAACCGCGGCAATCGAGGCCAGGGTCCCCGGATGATTCGATACACTGAGGCGGAAATAGTAACGGCCCCTGCTGGTGTCACCATCACGCAACTTGACCCGAGGCGGTTGATCACTCGAGAAGTATTCCAGAGTTTGGAAAGTAAGGCGGGTTCGGCCCACTGCCGTATCAATCAGGTCAGCCGCTACAGCCGAGGCGGTGGGCATCTGACCGGCACCCAAACCATGATAAAACACAGGCCCCACGGCATCGCCGATCACTTGAATCGCATTGTAGGCGTCACGTACCTCAGCCAGTGGTGTTCCCACGGGTACCAGGGTCGGTGATACGGATAGCTCAAGGCCATCTTCCGCTAGGTTGGCAATGGCGAGCAATTTGATTCGATAACCTAGTTTCTGCGCGTAAAGCAGGTCCTCTGGATCCAATCCATCGATGCCGGTACGAGGAATTTGTGACCAATCAACCGTCGCGCCAAACGCTAGATGCGCCAGAATGGCAAGCTTCTGCGCTGCATCTGTACCATCAACGTCCATCGCAGGATCGCTCTCTGCGTAGCCCAAACGCTGCGCCTCACGTACCACATCGTCGTAGCTGGCACCGTTTTCGTCCATTTGTGTAACGATGAAGTTACTAGTCCCATTCAGGATGCCTTCTAATGAACCAATCTGGTTGGCCGAGAGGCACTGGCTGATGTTGGCAATGATCGGGATGCCGCCCGCTACCGAAGCTTCAAAAGCGATGCTGCGTCCCAGTTCTCTCGCACGAGTAAAAAGCTCAGCACCATGCTCGGCCAGTAACGCTTTGTTGGCTGTGACTATATCTTTTCCCGATTCAAGCAAAGACAACATGATGGAGCGGGCTGGTTCTAACCCGCCGATCAATTGAGCCACGACCGTGATCTCATCGTCTTCCATCACTTCCTGCAGGGAATCAGTTAAAACACCCTCCGGCAGGTCAACGTCACGTGAACGAGATAAATCACGGACCACTGCTTTTTTCAGCCACATTGTTCGCCCGGCATGGCGAGCGGTTCGGTCACCATGATCCAGCAAAAGACGTGCGACACCGCTGCCAACGGTTCCTAGCCCAACAATAGCGACATTTGTTTTTTCCATTTCGAGAGTTTAGCCAGTACTCGCGGTCGCTGGGAAGCCACCAAGGAAACGCAGGCGGCCACTTCAACGACGCTCGCAGGAAAGCCTAGAACGCAGCAGATCCGCCCCAGATTCCACCAGAACATAAATCTACGCGCTAGGTTCTGAGGCGTGTCCTCGTAAATAGCGAGCGACCAAACAGATAGCTAGCAAATTGCGAAAGGCGTTTCTAACCCGTGCCGCTAAATCACGTGGATTTCGATGGGGGATGCAGGTAGGCCCCAGTTTACCGCGGTAGAGACAAGTTGCCGCTGCTAAGACAAGCTGTTGGGCTTAACACGGTAACTACCAAAAATTCAGCAGTGTTGGACCTAACAAACGTGAATCGCATGTTATCGGAAACTAGCAAGCCAGCTTCCCGTGGGTCATCATGAACGGAAAGCCATTTGATCGGCGTGAGGCCAGGTGATGCAATTGAAATGCCAGGTGATGCAATTGAAATTTGGTCTGCCCCTAGCGTAAACGCGAACAGTTTTTCGCAGTAAGATTCCCCCAGCGTGTGCCTTTTTCTTACCCGAGTGAATGAATGACAGACATTTGGCCAATCTTCGCAAGTGTTTCTGGTGTCTTTTTGGTGATGTTGGTTGGCGCAAGTTGTCGGCGTTTCGGCTGTCTGAGACGTGAGTCTGATCATTCTCTCGCTAGCTTGATTACCAATGCACTGCTGCCAGCCTATTTCATAAGCAGAATTCTTGCCGGGCCCCAATTCGATTCCAGTTTTTCAGCATGGCAACCACCTGTATTCGGATTCGTGATGACGAGTCTAGGCTTTGGAATCTCATTTCTAGTTGCTAAATCGATTGGTCCCAAACTCGGTTTGATGAATGATTCGCAGCAACGTTCTTTCGCTTTGTGTGTGGGAATCTGCAACTATGGCTATGTGCCTTTACCCCTGGCAGAAAGCTTTTATCCCGATTCATTGGTATCTTTGATCCTGCATAACGTAGGAGTTGACCTTTCGTTGTGGAGCGTTGGTGTGGCGATCATAAGTGGCGGTGGTGGGAAGGCGTGGCATCAGGTACTTCTAAGCCCGCCTTTCCTTGCTGTCTTCATCGCCTGTTGCTTGAAGCCGTTTCTCGGCCCGGCTGAAATTCCTGCGATGTTGTTATTCGTGTTTGACACGCTCGGCAATTGTGCAATTCCACTTGGGCTTTTACTAAGCGGCGCAATTATGATGGACTTCCTCGCGGACACCTCGTGGATGAAGTCCTATGCGGTTGGCCTTACCGCAATACTGATCCGTCAGTTATTGCTGCCATGCCTGATGATCGGAATTGCCTTGCTGTTTGCTGTTGGAAGTCCAATGAAGGAGGTCGTTCTTTTGCAGGCGGCCATGCCCGCTGCGGTTTTTCCCATTGTGCTTGTTCGCCTCTATGACCGCGATACGACCATCTCGATCCAAGTGATCGTATCGACCTCTCTCGCAGGGCTCGTGCTGATTCCGGCATGGCTTCTGCTGGGGCAGCTGATACTTTCAACTTAGGCTGGTTTCGGGTTTGGTACGTGGGATGTATCGCAAGGCAAATGGCGATAGCGACTGCCTGAAAGCCCCAGTGTAGGTTGGGTGGATTCAGATCAGTTTTTCTAATGAGTTTGAACAGTACACGTGGTTTGTGACGTTAGAAGGTCGAAGTGAACGAGGGGCAGAAAGCAAGTTAGGTTCACCTAGTTAGGCACACGACCTGACATAAAACTCGCAGCAGCGGAAGTGGCAGAAGACGTGTTCATCGACGGTCTTGGTTGGGATCCCGAAATCGGTGTGTCAACCGTAGAGCTTACAGTTCAATGTTGAATCTCAGGCCATCGTAAGCAAGTTCAACGCCTTCTGGCAAAGAGGCATTGGTTTCATCATGTTCCAAGTCGTGACAGATATGAGTCAGATAGGTTTTTGCTGGGTTGATTCGTTTGGCGATGTCGCAGGCTTCCTGGACACTGAAATGGGTTGGGTGCGTTTTCCATCTCAGGGCGTCAACAACAAAGGTGTCGACGCCGGAGAGTAATTCGAGTGATGATTCAGGAATGAAGTTTGTATCAGTGCAATATGCAAAATTGCCGATCCGGAAACCAAGCACATCGAAATGAGGGCCGTGAGATAACCGCAAAGGCTGGAACTCAATGCCTAGCACCTTGAAAGCGTCAACCTCGTTGATGGGTTCGAACTCGAGTCGCGGGGTTGCTCCCGGATGGGTTTCCTTCCGATCACTAAAAGCATAGTCGTATGATTTTCGAATCCGCGCTTCAACGCTCGCCTCACAAAACAGCGGGACTGGGGTGCCGAGTCGAAATGGAAATAGTCGCAGGTCATCGAGTCCAAACAGATGGTCTGCGTGCTCATGGGTGTAGACCACGGCATGCACAAGGGGAATTTTCTCACGCAACAACTGGGTCCGCATGTCAGGGGCGGTATCGATCAGGATCGTCCCTCGGCCGCTGCGTATGGCCACAGAACAGCGTGTGCGACTGTTTTTTGGATTTGTACTGGTGCAAACTGCGCAGTCGCATCCCAGGGCGGGGACACCTACGCTGGTTCCGGTTCCGAGTAGGATTACCTCAGCAGATTGTGCACACATTTGGTTCATTTGAAGTTTTGGGCGTTTCCTTTGCCGGGTCGGGAGCAACATCGGCGTACGAGCCGTCTCGAAGCCGCATCGTGCCACTGTAGCTCGGGAAAGACGCCTTTAGGGTTGGTAAGCTGGGAGTTTTTTGCCTACGCTCGGAAGCTTATTTTGGTGGATCGTCACAAATGTCGTAAGCAGGGGCAAATTTACTTATCAAAAGCCCCTTGGCTGAATTACCAATATTCTGCGATACTTTTGCACTTGGGCAATAAGCCTGTCCCCTCCAACCGTAATTTGACGGCATGATCGGCCCGGTAGAACGGTGCCTGATGGCGATCATGCCACCTGATTTTGAATTCCCGAATCAGCATGTCCGCTGAGAGCCCAGCCAGTCCTGTGGGTTGGCTGTTAGACCGGCAAACATCGTTAGGATCAAGCCGGCTGTTGTGCCTCGGGTTTACGCCATTAATTAATAAGAAAGACAAGATTTGATGTTGAAAAACTTTTCACCTGCAGCACTCGGTATCAATGGTCGTCAAAGCGAGTTGATCGAGCTTGCTTTGACATACGGGTTCACCGGGATGGACGTTGACATGCATGAGATGCTCCGTCGCGCCCAGCGCACCAATGTTGAAGATGCCGCAAAATATCTCGAGGCTGCGAAAATAGAAGTGGGTGGGTTTGAACTGGGGGTTGACCTGGATGCTGATGACGATGCATTCACTAGTCAGCTTGGCGCGTTGCACCCAGTCGCTGACATGGCAAAGCAACTTGGGGCCACACGTGGCTACATCCGCGTCCCAGCTGCTACCAATCGCCTGCCATACCACGAATACTTTGAAGTTCAGGGAACCCGTCTTGCACAGATCGCCCAGGTTCTCGAGCCGCGAGGAATTAAACTTGGAATTGGTTTTTCTGCCGGCAAAGAACTTGAGGAAGGCAAGGAATTTGCCTTCGTTCGAAATGTTGAAGGCTTCTTGGCACTCGTGAATTCCGTTGCCGGTGCTAATGTCGGAATGCTGCTTGACACCTGGGATTGGGTTGTAGGTGAAGGCGCCATGGACCAACTCAGCGAAATCCCAGCTGAAAAGATCGTTGCGGTGCGACTTGGATCGGTGAATGCTGAAGCGGAAGCCGGTAAGGCTACCTCAAGTGATCGCGTTCTTCCTGAACAGGAAGGTGCTTTGAATCATGTGAGCGTCATCAAACATCTGGACTCAATTGGGTTTGATGGTCCGGTTAGCCCAAGTGCTTCCAATCAGAGTTACAAAGGCCAGACCCGCGAAAGTATCGTGCAACGTGCGCAAGAAGCGGTTGATGGCATTTCGAAAGAAGCAGGGCTTACTGTGGCCAAACTTCCAATGGAAACCATTGAGGATATTCCATACGAGCCGAATCCAATAAGCTGATCGAGAACGGACTGTGTTATGCGTTACTCATTTGTAATGCATGTTCTGGTGCCTTGATGCTCTCGTCTCGACTGTGAAATGATCGCGGCAAAGGGGATTCCCTTTGCCGTTTTTTTATGTGGATCAACATAGACTGATTTGGTTCGTTCCCCGGACGTTGGGAGCAGTTTTGACTTGATCATTCGTCTGAGTTTTTTTCTGAGCGTTTGATCCAAGAGTGGCTGGTCGCACGATAGATCGAGTGCTTTCCTATCTGATCACTTAATTGGTCGACAACCGCGTCGAGGGCTTTCTGCGAGCGTTGGTCCGTCTCCGATTGAAACAAATCGAGCTGGCGGGAGCCTAAGTCGGTTAGGCCGCCCAAACTGACACCAAGCAGTCGGATGGGCCGGGGATGCTTGGTACATAATTCATTCAATAGACACATCGCCGTTCGGAATACTGCATCCGTAGATTGCGTTGGTTGATTGAAAGATTGTGTCTGGGCGAAGGTCTGAAAATCCTCGCAGCGGTATTTCACAGTTGCGGTGCGTGCGAATCTGGCATTCCGCCTGAGGCGACGCGTCACCTGTTCGCAGAGGTGGCTGATCACAGCCCGCATCAGTTCAGGATCATCGATGTCATCGGAAAACGTACGTTCGTGGCTAATTTGTTTAGCCGTGCGATCCGGCACAACCTTTCGGTTATCAATTCCGTTGGCAAGTTTCCAAAGGTGTTCTCCCCAATTGCCAAATTTTTCGGAGAGTGCGGTCCGGTCGTATCTGCGGATGTCTCCGATCGTCTTCAGGTGGAGCGACGCTAGTTTCTTATTGCCAACACGGCCAACACCCCATAACCGTGATACAGGAAGTGGATTGAGAAATGATGCAATGTGCTCAGAAGAGACCTCGGTAAACCCATCAGGCTTGTTAATGTCGCTGGCAATTTTAGCAACGAATTTTAGCGGGGCGATGCCCACGCTCGCTGTGAGGTTCAGTTCTTGTTTTATGAGTGCTTTGATTTGCGTCCCGATTTCTCTTGCAGATCCGAACAGCCTTTGGGTGCCCGTTACATCAAGAAATGCTTCATCAAGAGACAAGGGTTGCACCAGAGGTGTGAACCTTCGAAAAATTTCCCTTACTTGACGTCCTACCGTTGCATAGTGGTCGAGTCGACTTCTCACAAATATGGCGTCAGGGCAGAGTTCAGCTGCTCGTTTACCGGACATTGCACTGTGAATACCGAATCGACGAGCTTCATAGCTAGCAGCAGCAACGACTCCACGCTTTGCACTGCCACCGACAACAACCGGCTTGCCACGTAAAGTGGGGTCATCACGTTGTTCGATCGACGCGTAGAAAGCGTCCATGTCAATGTGCAGAATCATGGGTCACGTTTAAAGTCATCCTTGTAGAGAGAAAACACATGAATGGGCATGATGCTCACTGCGTTAACCAACGGTAAATCGCATCTACGTCGGACAGATCGTGATGTACAACGTGAGCCCCCGCTGTCTCAAGTGTCTCGCGTTCAAAATTCCCAGTGCAAACGGCCATGACCGATGCATTAATATCCAAACCGCAAATGATGTCCGCCGGTGTGTCACCGATCACTATCGTACCATCAGTGGGGCGATGACCATGTGCACCCCGCAAAAAAAGAGCAGTGCGGCGTGCCAAATGCCGTCGGTCGGCATCGAAGTCTCCACCGAATATGTGGTCAAAATAAGCCAGTAGGCCGAAGTGTTCCAGTTTTTGTGTTGCCGTTGCCTTTAGGTTGCCGGTCATCACCGCACATCGGAGATCGTCATGCTGACGCAGACGAGTAAGTAATTCCACAACGCCGGGCAGCACGATCCCGCCGCACTCCTGAAGCGTGTCTGGTAAGCGGGCATGGTAAGCAGACGCGAAGGTATCGAAGTTCAATTGCGAGGGGTTGATATCATTCATTAGCATCACCTCCCTAAGCAAGGAACAGTCAGTTCGGCCTCCGAATTTGACTTCCAAATTGGGGCACTCGACACCGAAATTCTCCCTCAAAACCGCATCGAGGGCTTGAGTGCCGGTCCCGTTTGTCACAATGAGCGTCCCATCGATATCAAATAGCAGAGTTTTCATGTCTGACGCGGGAGTGAGGATGTGTGGTCGGCGTGAATTCGCCGTGATGCTAGACTACAGGTAGTCCGTAGGAAACACGCAAGAGATTATGATGAACAATACCGCTGTCGACCCCGAACCGGCAACCGCCCCAAAGGCAGCGGCCGGAGTTGATAAGAGTAATGCTCGGGTACAGGAAATGTTCCGGCAGATAGCACCGCGTTACGACGCGATGAACCATCTCTTATCGTTGAATGTTGATCGTTATTGGCGTTTCCGGGCAGTCAGAAAACTGAAATTGAAGGCAGGAATCCCCGTGTTGGATACCTGCACAGGGACTGGTGACCTGGCACTGTCAATTGCAAAGCATGCACCCACGGGCGTTGACGTCGTGGGTAGTGATTTCTGCAATGCAATGCTGGAAATTGCAAGGGACAAACGCGTGGCACCACGAGACGGCGCGAAGGCAGTTGAGTTCATTGAAGCGGATTCGCAAGCCCTCCCGTTCTCCGATGATGAGTTTCAATGTGTTACCGTTGCATTCGGGCTGCGAAATGTCTCCGATACAGATCTTGGTTTACGCGAGATGCTGCGAGTATGTCGACCAGGCGGTCAAGTGCTGATTCTGGAATTTTCACGGCCGACAATGCTGGGCCTGAAGCAATCTTACAATTTTTACTTCAAGCACATCCTACCTCGTCTTGGGCAGCTGTTTGCCAGTAACGACAAGTCGGCTTATGAGTACCTGCCAGAATCGGTTGGTCAATTCCCTGACGGGCAAGCGTTGGCTGATCGCATGATTGCTGCGGGAATGCGGCGGGTGGAGTTCACCCCGCTCACTTTTGGTGTGGCAACTATTTACGTTGGGGAAAAACCCGGTGAGAATGAAGGAGCAGCAACGCGATGAGCACGCCGCACCGAATCGTGTTGGGTATCACAGGCGCGAGCGGCAGCATTTATGCAGTCCGTTTGCTGCAGGTTCTTATCAAAGCGGGGCACGAGACGCATCTTGTTGTCAGCCCCAGCGGCGCGGCCGTGATCAAACAGGAGTGCGGACTTGAGCTTGATCTGAGGTCGCCTGACATTGCATCCTTGGTCTGCTGTAGTCCGGATTGGTCACAGGCAATGCCGCTGGTCGAACCCGAAACGGTCACGCAAGCACTCGCTGACCAGCGATTGTGCTACCACCAGTACGATGATTACATGACTCCAATCGCGAGCGGATCCTTCCGCACAAAGGCGATGGTTGTGTGTCCCTGCAGTGGCAGTACGTTGAGCGGCATCTCGCGAGCCGCATCGGCTAATCTGATTCAACGTGCCGCTGATGTGCACCTGAAAGAGAACAGAAAGTTGGTGCTTGTACCGCGAGAGACGCCATTGAGTGTGATTCAGTTGGAAAATATGCATCGCTTGGCGTCATCGGGGGCCGTGATTTTACCTGCGATGCCCGGCTGGTATCACGGGGTCCAATCCCTAGATTGCCTTGTAGACTTCATTGTCAGCAGAATTCTAGATCAGTTGGAAATAGATAATGCGCTGATGGATCGATGGGGTGAGTAGTTTCCCGATGTGATCTAGCAAGACGTGTCACACAGCACGTGAGCGTCGGTATTTCCTTCTTTACGCAACGTCTTCTGACGAAATCAACGCATTTGCTCGGCGCCTCAAAATTCTTTGCTGGTTGAATTAGAAACGAGGTGGTGCGACGCGACGGCACGGGGGCGTCGCGGCTATATCGGGCGAGCCGAGACAGGGAAGGCTTTCCACCGAATAAGAGGGTTGCGAAACCAGGTGCGTTGATTGGCAAATGATCTTTTTATTATCTGGTTGACAAAACATCGGAAACAATTCGAGGGAACTTACAACGGACCTTGTTTCGGCTTGAGAGAAGACTACTCAGTCATCAGTTGTGCGAACCAAGGCGTCGCAGCGGCTAAGAGTGACAAAAATGATTCGTTCCATTCGACGTGCAGTCAGCTCGTTTTTTGAAACGAACAGGTCGGCGCCCGCCAGCAATGACTCCGCTTGCGCCTGTTGTTCACTCAACCCGGTAAGTATGGCCAAAGGGATGTCTTTGCAGTGCTTGCGGAATGTAGTGATGGTCTCAATGCCTGAGCTGTCCGGCAACGTTAGGTCCAACAGCACCATGTCGATGGGTTGCTGTTCACAAATTGAAAATGCTTCTGAAAGTGAAGCTGCTTGGTGCACCACCACCGAAGGGTTAGTGCGACGCACCAGATTGAGGGTCAAAATCATATCTGCCTTGCTATCTTCCACGATCAAAACATGGACATGGTTGGAGAGCACCAGTTCCTCACCTGAATCGACCAAGGCATCGCTTAGGGCTTGGATTAGTTGTTCACAATCAGCGAATCGGTCTTCAACGTGATAAGCGACCATACGCTGGTAAACTTGCAGCAACGGCTCCGGCAGAGAATCGTCTTGAATTTCATTGAACTGTCGATTGATGATCAGGTTGTGCATTTGTTCCTCAAAGGTACTGCCCCGAAGTCGACCACGAGCTTCAAGCATAAAGAACCATGAGGCACCTAGGCTGTAAATGTCGGACTGCTGTGTAGCATGCCGCAAAGCCTTGGCTTGCTCAGGAGCCATGAAGGGAAGCGTCCCTGCCAGTTGCCCCTCTTGAGTGACGAACTGAAAAACGCTGTGTAAACCCTCGTCTTGAGGAGCTTTTGAGGCGAGACCCAAATCAACAAGTTTCACGCCGCCATGACCATCCAGAATGATGTTTGCCGGCTTGACGTCTCGATGGACCAGTTCCCGTTGGTGAGCGTGTGACAACGCGTGCGCTATCTGCATCGTATACTTCGTGCTCGTGCGCCAGTCCAGCCTGCCATGAAGCTTGACTTGCTGGTTGAGGTCAGGGCCTTCGAGTAGTTCCATGGTGATGAAGGGCAGGCCCTGAAATTCACCAACCTCGTACGCTGTGACGATGTTTCGGTGCGCAAGTTCTCGGACCATCTGCATCTCCCTACGAAACCGGTCACTCACACGCATGTTGTGCAGAATCTTAATTGCCGCCGTGTTGCCGCTAGTATCAAACCCTCGGTATACCGTTCCT
>NZGD01000196.1 GCA_002690925.1 Rhodopirellula sp. | reverse complement strand
TGTGACTGAGTGGTCGAGTGGTCGAGTGGTCGAGTGGTCGAGTGGTCGAGTTGGCGGGCAGTTCACAAATCTTGTCGTATTTCTATCAGCACGTTTCAGTGGCGAAAGCCAGTTGAGGTCGTGGTGTGGCTGCACAACTTTCTTGGATTTTCAAATTCTTTAGCTCCTCAATCTGCTTGCCTGGTTCATTCGACCCTTGATCAGTGAAATTGAAGAACACGAAACCCTTCACTATTCCTGTTTGATTACAAAGGCTTAGCAGCAAAAATTTTCAGAGCATAAGTTGAGTTGTCTTGTTAGGATTCAGATTCAGCTGAAAGTGGTGGAGGCGTCGAACTGCTGGTTGTGACAAGTGTAGAATGATCGAAACACCGCAATGTAAAAGTGCGAAACGAGCATCGATGCAATGATTGTGTCGGCAGCTTTTGTCTTTAGGAAAGGTCCGTTTGAATGTCTATTTTTCAGCTGAATCGTCGTTCCTTTGTTGCTTCAGCATCTGTTGCCACCATGGGTGGGGGAGTTTGGGAATGCAGTGATGCCATGAACACGGTACGGGGTCGCATTCGGCAGATTACGCGTGGACCGAAACACCACTGGTTTGGATATTACGACAAGCTGCAGTTTGATCCTTCCTCGCGTTTTGTGTTGGGGATGCAGGTTGATTTCGAACACCGCAGTCCTAAGGCTGACGACCAGATCGAAATTGGTATGGTTGATCTGCAAAAAAACGATAGCTGGGTTAAGCTCGGAAAAAGTAGTGCGTGGTGCTGGCAGCAAGGATGTATGCTGCAATGGATACCCGGCTCGCTTAACGAAATTATCTGGAATGATCGTAAAGATGGGCAGTTCATTTCCCGGATCATGAATGTCGTTACACGAAAGATGCGAACCTTGCCGCATCCGGTGTACTCGCTTAGTCCTGACGGGAAATATGCGGTGGCGCCTGATTTTCGACGAATCAATGACGTACGTCCCGGGTACGGATATGCTGGTCTTACTGATCCCTATGCTGATGATCCAGCTCCACAGAATTCAGGCATTGTGCGTATCGATTTGCGATCTGGAAAAACCGACTTGGTCCTTTCGTTAGCTGATATTGCCCGCACAGGAAGCATTCCCAACCAGAAATTAGGAATCAAACATTATTTCAATCACCTACTTTTCAGCCCAAATGGAAAGCGTTTCATCGCCTTGCATCGTTGGCGTTACCCCGATGGCTCACGATTGACGCGTGCGATTACAGCGAACTCAGACGGTTCCGATGTTAGGATTGTGTGTCCTAATGGTTACACCTCGCACTTTATCTGGCGGGACTCAAAGAGCATTCTGGCACAGTCACGACACTGGGATGGAAACGATGGGTGGGGAAATTTCCTCTTTGAGGATGTCGACGGTGGAGGGGATGTGCGTGAAATCGGACGTGGTGTGCTGGATCCAAGCGGCCACATCAGTTATTTGCCAGGTGGTCAATGGATTCTAAATGACACCTATCCCAAGACTCCCGCCAGGATCCAAACTCCGCATCTTTATGAAGTCGCTTCAGGCGATAGGATTGATTTGGCTGAATTGCATCTGCCAGCTGTTTATACGGGAGAGTGGCGAGTCGACACTCATCCTCGATTTTCGCCCAACGGAATGATGGTCTGCGTTGATGCGCCTGTTTCCGGTCAAGGCAGGCAATTGCATTTGATTGACATCAGTGAAACGGTTGGCAGAAAGTGATTGCATGCTGAAACGAACCTTCAGCAATTTACAAAACGACTTGGTTGTTTTGCACAAATCGGCGACAACAGTATTGCAGCCTCAAAACAACGGCAGGGAAACAGCCGATTTGTGTTGCTTGAAAGTTTTGTTCAAAGTGAGTAGCACAGTTGCTTCACGCGTGTCGTAATGCCGGAACAATCTCGCTTCGTGCGGCCTGTGCTGCGGGTGCGATGCCGGCAAACGTTCCGGCGATCGCAGCGACGATGGTGCCTGTGACTGCGAGCCTCAGGGAGGGTGTGAATGCGATTGCAACTGCTTCCGCACCGACTGATAAGCTGCTGAGTTCCAATACAAGCATCGCGGAGCCCACTCCCACAATTCCTCCTGCGACACTCAGCAATACCGTTTCAGCCATGACAAGATGAAAAACCTGTGATCCCGAAAAACCAATGGTCTGTAGGACTGCGTGTTCCTTAATTCGATCTTGCACCGACATGACACTGGTGGTTGCGACCAAGGACAAGACAAGACCCACGCACGCGTAACCTAAATAATGTGCCATGCCGATCAATTGAACCAGGTCACCCAGACTCTTTGCTTGAAAAACCCCTTTCGGACGGGTGTCTGTCTCTACCGGACCGGCTTTATAAAGGTTGTCAATTTCACTGCATTTGGCGACCGAATCAACTCCTTCTTCCAGCACGATCTCCAGCTGTGTGACTGTTCCTACCCCGTTCATCCCTTTTCGTCTTTGCAGGAATTCCAGGTGGGAATAAATGTAGTTCTCTTCAGCGGGATCGTTGCTCTGGTAGATTCCCGCGATGTCAACACTGAGGTCACCAATTGAAAATTTGTCACCCACATTGATTCCCCGACGATGGGCGACTGCTTGCCCTATAACGGCTGCGTTTTGGTGATCTTCGAATTCACTCCAATCACCGGACGTGAGTTCGAAATCTCTTGCAAGTCGTAGCTTTTTGGGTGGGACTCCGTAAAAAACCACCACATCCAGACTGGCTCGGCAGTTATTGGTAAATACCTGAACCGGAATGACAGCTTTGACGCCTTGCAGTTGTCCAATCCGTTGGTCGTAATCCTGCGGCAGGTGGCTGGTTGCTGGACAGAACTTGTTTTTTTGGAATGCAATCAGGGTGCCTTTGGATTCCTGCCTTGTCTGCAAATCGTTCATGCCTTCTTGCACGGCTCCAACAAAGCAATACACGAAGATTGCTACTGCAGATCCTGTCACCGTCAGTATGGTACGTGATCGATGTCGCCATAGTGTTTTCAAAATATAGGGAATGAACTTTATCATGAATCTACCCTTTTACTTGCGTTTGCCATTTCAGGGTGCGAGTGTTTTTCTGATTTCTTGATTGTCTCTGTAATCAAACTCTCTCCACCAGTTTGAACAAGTTTTCCATCGTTCAGGCAAAACTGTTTGTCTGCGATGGCTGCCGCTGCTGTGTCATGGGTTACCATCAGCAAGGTGACATCGAGTTGTTCTTTGAGCTTTTTGAGAAGTTCGAGGATCTGTGCTGAAGAAGCAGGGTCAAGATCCCCCGTAGGTTCGTCCGCAACGACTACTTTGGGATGAGCAACAATGGCTCTCGCGATGCCGACTCGCTGCTCCTGTCCGCCCGACATTTGACGCGGGTAGTGATCTGCTCTGTCGAGTAGATCAACTGCATGTAGCGCGATTTCAATGCGTTTGCGTCGTTGGTTGCGGTTGAGCGGTAGCAACAGAAGTGGCAGTTCAATGTTCTCGTACGCCGTCAGCACGGGTACGAGGTTGTGGGTTTGGAAAATATAGCCCAGGTTTTCGGCCCTCCACTTCGCCAGCTTGGTTCGAGAAAGGCGGGTTATTTCAGTGCCATCAACAATGATTCGGCCGCTATCTGGTCTGTCGATACTTGCGATCAAGTTCAGGAGAGTGGACTTGCCCGTACCACTTGCCCCCATCAGAGACAGAAATTCACCTTGCTCGATGTTCAGTGACACTTCTCGCAGAGGCGTGATTGTTTCGTCACCTTTGTGATACTGCTTGGTAACATTTTCGATTTCGATCAGTGGCATAATTAGTTGCCTCCATCACTGTTGCGATTTGTGGTAGTAGTGGTCGATTCCGACAGAGGCTCGATATCTGTCCCAATCACCTTGTCCTCGCCAGTGACTCGAACGCGGGTCCCATTCAAAAGGTCATCCACTGAACTCGAAATCACGCGGCTAGACACATTGATGCCTTCGAATATTTCGACGAGTCCGTTGACGGCAACCGGGCCACATGTGATGCGACTTTTCTTGGCAATGCCTTCAGATTGATCTGCTATCCAGACATACGAACCCACGTCGTCGGTTTGAATGACTTGTTGCGGAAGGTAACGTCTGACAGTGCTGGCGATGTCTTCATTCATGTTGGGCAAGTCAGGCGCCAGAAAGGTGACATCAACCAGCATTTCAGGCTTGAATACCTCTGGGGGATCTGGGATGGCGACTTTGACCTGCAACGTGTTTTTCTGGATGTCAGCCTCTGAACTGATGAACAGGACAGTTCCCAGCAAAGGAGAGGTCAACGCGGGATTTCCGATTTCGACCGTTTGGCCAAGGCTGACTTTTGGAATGTCCTCAAAGCGAGTGTCGACTCGTACCTGTAGCATTTTAGGGCGATACATCGTGATGACAGTGCTGCCATCGTGACCCTCCATTTGTGTCATGCCGCTGCCGATGCGCGCTCCGGGATGGGCGATCAGGCGAAACACGCGACCATCTGCGGGGGCCACGATCGTCATGCGGTCCAGACGCAGTTTGGCCTCTGCAACGGCGACCTCGGCTTGCTTGATACGCGCTTTGGCCGCCTTGATGTGTGCCTTTTCTTCATCACGGGCTTGGGTTTCATTGGACAGCAGTTCAAGTTGGGTTTTCAAGGCAGTGCATCGTGACGCCAAAGCACTGCGTTCGCTGCTGAGTGAATCAAAGCGATCACGCAATTCTTCCACCATGGCTTTGGCCGCATCTGACTTTCCCAAAGCGATATCAATCTTGGTTCCGGCGATGATGCCGCTGGCCGATTCCTTCCCCGTGTAGTCGCTTTGGAGTGCTGTGTAGTCCGCTTTAGCGCGGCGTAGCTGAAATGGAAGATTTTTAAGCTCGGTGTCTAGGCTCGCCAGCGCCGCTTCAGCCTGATTCAGTGTGGCCTCCAAATGCACCGGTTGCTTCAGGCGAGTCTCAGCTGCAGATAAAGTTGCTTCATGCTCTTCCAACTCTGCATGCCGAAGTTGCAGATTCGCAACCGCGGCGTCATGTGCCAGCTTTGCATCATCCCGAATCAGCTCGGCAACCGGGTCGCCCTGCTTGATTTCCTGGTCCTCGACGACCAAGAGTGTTTGGACAACACCCGGAGCGAGAGCTGCGACTCGCAGTGGTGTGGGGCGGGGTTCCACCCAGCCAGCGGCTTGGAATAGCGTCGTTCCTCCCAGCTGAGCCTTGGCAGTCGTTGATAACACTGGAACAACGGTGACAAAGCGCGGAGGCAAAAGAATGTCCCTTGCAGCCCACGCAACCAGTGCCAGAAAACCCGCGATTAATGCGCCAGGCAGGATGTACCTCGAAAATATATTTCGACGCGCACGTAGGGCTTGCCGGTCTCTGTTACCTCGATCAACGGCCAGGTCTCGGAGGTCAACGTCATTGCTCGTCATGGATTTCACTTTTGTTTCACGAATAAACCGTTCGCCAATACCGTAAGGTTCCCCGCTTCATCCCGTTTGGCAGTGCCTTTGATAACGACTGTGGAGAGTTCCTGAAGATCAAATAGCGATCTCGCATCAGCTCTGATTACTTGGTCCGTCTCGTCCACGAATTTCACGAGTGCCGTCGAAGTGGGCAGCTTGCTTGTTTCACAGCAATAGTCCCAAGGTGTTGGGCATTTGTCGTCTAGCGTGTCGTTGCAGGATTTGACGGACAAGTCAACGATGGTGAAAGCCGCTCGACCGTCGATCCATGGGTTGCTACTGCCACCAATGCGTCCTATCACCAGCAACTCGTCATCAGTTCCCACCTCTTCACGGACCTTGGTGACGTCGCCTGCCCCTTCGGGTTCAGTATCAAGCAGGTAGGCAGTACCATCCACGGTGGCCTGATCGGGTACCCGCGGTGAAGCGTTCGACGTCGTCGTGCTATTTTCTGAAGAGCAACCGACCAACGCCGTTGTCACAATCATGACGAGTGTGTAACGTTCGAAAAAGTTCATTCCAGTTTCCTTTTTTAAATGAAGGTTGTGTTGTGCAACCGTGATGGAATTCAAACAGCTTTTAACCCATCGACGATGGGCATTCTTAAGGCACGGATTGCAGGCGGGATCGCGCCGAGCAATCCCATCGCAATTCCGACTCCACAGCCGACGAGCACAGCTGTGCTGTCAACGCGTAAAGCAAATGCTCCCATGGTGAAACGAACCGCTGCACCATTAATGAATACGAGTGCCACTAATGCTGCCAGTAAACTGGCAGCCGACGCGATCAGGACACCTTCCTGAATCAAACTGACCACGACAGAACGGCGGACAAAGCCCAGTACCTGTAGTGTGCACAGCTCGGGAATGCGGCCGACAACCGAACCGTACATTGTGTTCAAGCCTGCAAAAACTCCGGCCCCGGAGACGAGCAGGACGATTAACCACGCCAGCCAACGAATGGGACCGTAGTCCTTCTGTAGCGACGCGTAGTAATCAGGTTCACGAATTGTCTGAAGTTCCAAATCCAGTCTTTCCTTGCAGAACAGATCGAGATCTGAGAAATCTGCGTCTGACTTGAGTGCGAGAGCCACAATGCTCAGGTCCTGACGTTTCATTGCCTGCTGCAAATCATCCAGACGGCACCACGCTTCTGATTCAAACGCCGAACCACCAGCAGAAAAGATGCCGCTGATCCGCCATGATCGACCTTCCAGTTCGATTGACTGGCCTACTGCCGTTTCTAATTCGGTTGCTCCCAGCTTTGTTGCCGCCATACGCCCCATCAAGATCTCTCCTGACTCGGGCCAGGATCCCTGTTCGATCTCCAATTGGCGACGTACCAGCAGTGCGGACCTCGTTACCCCGCGGACAAGACCCATCGATGGTTCTTTGTTTTGCACACCGATTTGAGTGCCAAGATATAATTCTGGGGAAACGTAGTCGCTACCGTATCGTTCCTGAATTCCCGGTACACTCGCGGGTAATAAATCGCTGGTGCGCATCGCAATCGATGAGTACTCAAGGTTCTCACCCATACCAAGGGAAAAGACGACCGCTGTTTGTGGGTCACCGCTCACCGCCAGTGAGCGTTCCAGTCCGCGGATGAAGCCGACCACCGTCAATACCAGCAGAATAACCGTCGTCAGTCCAGAAAACGTAAGTAACGTTCGTAATGGGCGTCGGAATAGATTGCGGATGGCATACTCCCAAGGGAGCAAGCGAAAAAACATGGCGTCGTGTACTTTGTCATGAATCCAAGAATTGTTCGTCTTAGATAGGCCCGTTCGAGCTCACTAAGAGACAAGCAAAATCGGAGGTGACAGGACAAAAGTGCGAGCACTTTCGTGCGAATCACCCACCGAGTTGGATTACCTAGCACTGAAAAGACATGTAGCAGATGCGCACAGAGCGACCCCGGTTCGCGGGGGCATTATCGTTCGGGAGACGACTTGCACGGATTTTGCGTTGTTGTGTTACTTGAAGGCAGTAATGAACACGCTTCAATGCAGGGAGAAACTGGCAGAGTTCTGATGCGGAGACCTGGCAGGGACCTTGCAAGACCGCACCACCGCAGATGCCCTGACATCGGTGACTGTCTGGCTCTGGGTGTGGACCGCGTCCGTTGGGCGAATGCGATTCCTGTGCTGTTCTGGTAGCACCTGCGCAACATGGTGGCTGGCAGCAGTTGTCCGTATCTCCGCTAAGTGCCCCTGCGATGCTGCGTGCCCCTGCGAT